>JAAHGE010000393.1 GCA_010672635.1 Desertifilum sp. SIO1I2
GGTTCAAGGGTTTGGGTAACACAAAAATCATGCCACTCTGCAATACAATCCAGCCAAATGTCTTGCGTCGAATCGTCGCAGGTTCCAATCAGAATCATACGGGTCTCCTGTGGAAATTTCAATCACTCCTACGCAGATCGAAAAAGGCTGATATCCTACCTTTAACGAGCCGCAAATCAATGCTAGGGCCCAAATTTGGGTTGAGTGAGTGTGGGTTGTGAATTAAATCAATCGCTCTGAGTTTGGCAAAAGCACTCAAAGATAGGATTCTTTGCAGTCAGAACTAACGCAACTTGCTAAACACAGACGAAATTCGATGTAAGGGTTAGATTTACATCGCCTAACGATCTGACGCGCAAAGAGAATAATCTAATGAGGTTGCTGAGAGCGTAGCGAATTGGCTTAGGATGCTTTGAGCGAACTAGCCTCAGACTCATAATGTATCAGCCATTACATTATAAGTCAAGCGTCTCTTATCCCAATAGGGAGGATATCGCTGTAACCCTTTATATATAACGCTTGAGGATACTTCCCAGGGTGGATACGCCAGTTTCAATCGCCTCTGGGGTTAAAGAAAAATTGAGACGCATGGCAGGATATCCTTGAAAGTCGGGGAAAAAGGGTTTACCTTCTGCAACCAAAATTTTTTGCGCTAACGCCTCTTGACAAATTTCTGGCATTGGCGCGCCAGGGGGAAGCTGCACCCAAATAAAAGTACCCCCATTGGGCAATGTCCAAGCCACCTGCGAGGGAAAATAACGTTCTAGGGCGCTTAACATCATGTTTCGGCGTTCGAGATGTTTGGTT
Source organism: Desertifilum sp. SIO1I2 (assembly GCA_010672635.1). Lineage (GTDB taxonomy): Bacteria > Cyanobacteriota > Cyanobacteriia > Cyanobacteriales > Desertifilaceae > Desertifilum. Next base: position 808 of record JAAHGE010000393.1, read on the forward strand.
TGTAAATGGGCTAGGTGTCGGCGATAGTTTCCCGATGCCAAATATTCGCTGACAATGGCTTGAGAAACAGTAGAAACATGCAAATCGTGAAGCAATTTGCGTTCGAGTAAGGGTTGATAATGTTGCCCGGTAGACACCATATAACCGACCCGAATTCCCGGCATTAACGTTTTAGAAAAAGTGCCTAAATAAGTCACAATATGGCTTTTATCTAGGGCTTTAATCGGGGCAGGAACGGGATCGAAATTTAGCCCCTCATAGGCGTTATCCTCCAAAATTGGACAACCATAACGTTCGGCTAGCCGCACGAGTTGCTGGCGGTGCGCCTGGGAGGTGGTAATGCCCGTGGGGTTGTGCAGAGTCGAGACGGTGTAGATAAGTTTGGGGCGATGGGTGTGCAAATACTGTTCGAGCAGTTCGAGATTCATACCTTCCGGCGTCATGGGAATCCCGATCGCCCGGACGCCCAGTTCTGAGAGAATAGCAAGAACGCCGTGATAGCAGGGACATTCCACAATTGCCCAATCTCCCGGCTTGACATAGTAATGAATGGCGAGGGAGAGGGCTTGTTTGGAACCGTTGGTCACAATTAGGTTATCGGGGGTGACTTCTAAACCGCGTTGAATCAGCAGGCGGGCAATTTGTTGGCGCAGAGCGAGCAAACCCTGGGGAAGATCGTAGTTAAACAGAACGTCGCCCACTTGTTTAACGGCGCGTCTGGCAACGCGGGGGAGGTCTTTTGCCTCGCAAACCTGAGAAAATCCATTGCTAAAGTCGATGATATCGGGATATTCTTTCGCCGATAGAGACGCCATGTACAGGTTATAAAACCATCCCCCCTGTTGTTCGGTCACGATCGCTTCTTGGGGCGGTGCAAAGGTGGATTGGGTTTGATTGAGGGGTAACGGGGGGGTGCTGACAAAGTAGCCCGATCCCTGGCGAGCATGAACCAAGCCTTCAGCTTCAAGCACGCTGTAGGCTTCGAGAACGGTGAGTTTGTTGACGTTGGTTCCCTCAGCCAGGGAACGAATGGAGGGAAGTTTATCGCCCGGTTTTAAGGCTCCGCTTTCAATCAGGCGGCTGATGCGATCGCGAATTTGCAGGTAAACGGCTTTGTGCGATCGCCGATCCAAGGGAATCCTCATGTTTGCTACTCCCCAAGTCAATACGAGCAATATAAGGGATTCTCAGCGTCATGGCGCGGTACAGTTTGCCGCATTTTATCTATAACAGTTGTCAAGGTCTTAACTGTACCAGCATAAAAAATCAGCCTCTCCTTGAAAAAGAGGCTGATGAAAACCCATTAAAACTCAAGCTGGTTTTAGCTATATTGCTCGCTCGATCTCGTTTCTGTTTCGAGGTTAAATAATACTTTTAAGGTTTCCATTGCGCGTCGTCTGGCTTCAATATCCTGTTGCGCTCTGAGTTGAACCATCGGATCGTGCAAAATTTTATTGACTATGCCGCGCGTTAAAGCCTCGATCACTTCTTGATGTTTCTCGGCAAATTCCGACCCTAAACGAGATAGTGCTTTTTCTAATTCTTGTTCGCGAATGGTTTCAATTTTATCTCTGAGACTGTTGATGGTGGGAACTGTTTCTAAACTGCGCCACCACACAATAAAGGCTTCACACTCTTCTTCGAGCAGAACTTCCGCTTCCATCGCCATTTGACGGCGGCTTTCTTGGTTTTGCGCCACCACAGCCTTCAAATCATCTACGTTAAAAGCATGAACCCCAACCACTTGATTTACATCTGCATCCACGTTACGCGGTACAGAAATATCAAATAACATCAGGGTTCGTTGACTTTGTAAAATCGGTTCTAATTTGGCGCGGTTAAGGATCGGTTGCGTTGCAGAGGTACTGGTAAACACTAAATCCGATTCTGCCACGATCGACATCATCTCCGAGAGCAGACAGACGCGGATTTCCACCTCGCGGAACTGGGCGGCTAATTCTTCAGCGCGGGGTAAAGAGCGGTTGAGAATACAAATTTGGGTTGCGCCTTTGGCAATTAGGTGCTGTACCAACAGGCGAGACATTTTCCCGGCCCCTAGGATCGCCACGCGACAAGCCGAAAGGTTGGGAACCTTGATTTGAGCGAGTTCCACGGCTGCCGAACTAATGGAAACCGCCCCAGTGCCAATGCTGGTTTCAGTTCGCACCCGTTTCCCGGCGGTGAGAGCTTGTTTGAGCAGGCGGTTGAGAATTCGCCCCACTCCTTTGTACTGCTGACCGAGTTTATGGGCTTGTTTAACTTGGGCGAGAATTTGACCTTCCCCTAATACCAAGCTATCAAGTCCGGCTGAGACGCGCATCAGGTGCATGACGGCATCTTCGTGTAGCAGGATAAACAGGTGGGGGCGCAGGTGATGGACGGGAACTTTACTATGTTCGGATAAGAATTGGGTGAGTTCGGCAACGCCTTGTTGGGTTTCGCTGGTGACGATGTAAATCTCTAAGCGGTTGCAAGTGCTGAGAATGGCGACTTCTTCAATGTGCGGGTAAGACAGTAAATGCGCGATCGCCCCTTCAACTTGCGGTTCGGGGATACTCAACTTTTCCCGCACTTCAACGGGTGCTGTTTTGTGACTTAAACCGACTACTGCAATGTTCATTATATTAATGGCTAATTGCTAATGGCTAATTGCTAATTGAGAACTGAGAATGAAAGGCGATCGCCTTTCCATCCTCAATTCTTTCTATTGGCAGGCTATTTCAATTGCAGCGCCCGTGGCTCATCAAACATGTGAATGGTATCCACAAAGCGAGCAGTCCGAGACTGGCTAGAAATAACAAGGCTTTGCGTCCGAGCGCCACCGTGGAAGAAGCGCACGCCTTCCATTAAGTTACCCGGAGTGATGCCGCAAGCTGCAAACAGAACCGTTTCGCCTGAAGCAAGTTCTTCCGCATCATAGACTTTATCAGGGTCATTAATCCCCATCTCTTGGAGTCGAGCCAGGTTACTTTCTTTGCTTTCGCCAATCAAGCCTGTTTTCACTACCTCTGGATCGTAGATCAATTGACCTTGGAAGTGACCGCCCAAGCAACGCATTGCTGCTGCTGAAATCACCCCTTCAGGAGCCGCACCAATCCCCATCAGGGCGTGAATGTTGGTTCCTGCAAAGCCGCAACAAATGGCCGCAGACACGTCACCATCGCTAATCAGTCGGACTCTGGCTCCGGCTTCGCGGATTTCTTGGATGAGTTCTTTGTGACGGGGACGATCCATCACGACTACGACTAATTCCTCGACAGCGCGATCCATGCACTCAGAGAGGATTTTCAGGTTTTCGGTTGCAGATTTGGTGATATCCACTTTGCCTTTAGCAACCGCCGGAGCTGCCAGTTTCTTCATATAGAAGTCGGGGGCTGCAAACAAGCCGCCTTTTTCAGAGATGGCTAACACGGCCATTGAACCATTTTGCCCGTAAGCCACTAAGTTAGTGCCTTCGCAGGGGTCAACGGCGATGTCAATTTCAATCAGTTCGTCAGGATTGCAGAAATCTTTGGCATTTTCTTGGGTACAAATACCCACTTCTTCCCCAATGTAGAGCATCGGTGCATCGTCGCGCTCGCCTTCACCGATGACGATTCGACCGCGCATATGAATTTTGTTCATCCGCTCGCGCATCGCTTCTACTGCAACTTGATCGGCGGTGTTTTTCTCACCTTTTCCCATCCAGCGTGCAGAGGCGAGGGCGGCTTGCTCGACTACTTCGATAATTTCTAAGCCAAGTGTACTTTCTAGCACGGTATCTCTCCCACTGAGTCTATGAAACGCTTGTATCTAGCCAATTTCAGTGACCAGTCTATCAGAATGAGGGATACCCTTTATCAGAGGTAGGCACTCGGTTTGTGTAAAGTTTTGCTGCTAAGGTCGCGAGGAGCAAGATGGGGTTGGCGTTTAAGGTTCTCCAAAGACCCGCTTAAAATTTAAAGACGGGTCTGGCTTCAAAGGGGATGTTATGCCTCATGCTTTAACGGTAATCGGATGGATGGCGATCGCTATCTTGGGCGATACGGCTGCTATTTTGGGCAGTCTGATGATGCTGGGGGCGCTGTTGTTGTGGCTGGTTCCCCATCGCCAGCAGCAGAGTTCTTGGTCGTCTCGCTTAAAATTATTGGGGATTGCAGGGGCGATCGCGCTTTTCGGGATTTTACTCCTGTTGGCGGTTCCTTTCCCCTATCCCATTGCCGGAGAATCGCCTTTGTAGCGCGTGCATCAATATTTATGGATCGAGCGATCGCAGATTTACTCAGCCGAATTCTACTCTTTATTCCCCAACTTGGATTAAGCCTCTTCATTTTTGGTGCATTTTGGTTTGCCAGCATTCTCAGCCGCAAACTCATCCTTCGCTTTGCCCATCGCGTCAACCTCAATATTGATATTCTCAAC
>JAAHGE010000394.1 GCA_010672635.1 Desertifilum sp. SIO1I2
CTTCCCCCCATCCCCTCACCTCCCCACCTCCCCACCCTCTTCACTCGGAACTCGGTACTTTGCACTTTAGATAAACACCAAAGGCTTATCCTTCAAAGGCGCAAACGCTGCTGCATCAAAGCGATAGAGACTCGCGGGACGGCCTGCACCTCTCGATACTTTCACCCCCGTATCGCAAAGAAAGCCTAACTTTAGCAAGCGGGCGCGGAAATTGGAATAATCGGCAAAATTTTCGCCCAAAACCGTCGTATACAGTTGATAGAGGTCGCTGAGAGTAAACACTTCCGGGAGAACATCAAACGCCACAGGGCTGTATTCCAACTTATTTCGCAGGCGGCGATACCCGTAGGCCAAAATCTGATTGTGATCGAAAGCCAGTTGCGGGACTTGCTGAACCGGATACCAAGCAATTCCGCTAACCCCATCCGCAATTAACTCAGCCTCTTCAAACCGAACCAGGGCAAAATAACTCACCGAAAGGTAGCGTACCCCATAACTATCAGGCGCTTCTCGCGGATCGCGTCCGGGGTTGCCAAAGGTGTAGAGTTGTTCGAGATAGAGATTTTTCACCCGAATTTTTTCCGCCAAAATTCGGTAAGCCGCTTGTTCGAGAGATTCTCCTTGGCGAACGAGGGTACCGGGAAGACTCCATTGGTTGAGAAAAGGGTCTTCCTGACGCATGACTAATAAAACCAGGAGGCGATTTTGGGCGGTATCGACCGAAAAGATCGCATTATCAACGCCCACTTTAAAGTCTGCTAAGTCGGGTTTGGGGATGGGCTTCAAACTGCGTCCTGCCATGCGTACAATTGTTCCCGATGGATATAGTCTTCGATGGGAGGCGTTAAGGCTTGGGTGTCTCCTCTTTCACGATACGCTGTAGACGAGACGGATGGAGCATCTAAATCGGCGATCGCAATTTGCGTTCCCATTTCTGTTAATGCTTCTATATCGGCGGGGTTGACTGGATATCCCGGTCGAGGAATGATTAATAACTGAACTTGGGGGAGTAATTCTGCAATGCGATACCACTGGGGTAGCTGTTGCACCAAGTCGGAACCGATAACCAGGGTTAACTCGGCGTCGGGCCAAAAGGTTTGGGCTTTTTCCACCGTCGTGAAGGTGCGCGGGTTACTGAGTTCGGGGTATAGATGAATATTGTGCCGCCAATTGATTTCTTCAATCAAGATCAGCAGCATCGCCGAACGGTGTTCTAGGGGCGTTTGGTGGGTTTTGAAGGGGTTATTAGAAGCCCAAACCACCACGCTATCGTAATTTTGAGATAACCAGTTGAGAATGGTTTGGTGGCCCGCAGTCGGCGGATCGGCGCTGGTACCAAACAGGGCGATCCGGTTGGGGTGTCTGGGGTTAGACATAACTAGCTGCAAGTGAGCGTTCGACATCTTGGGTAAGCTGTTGGAGAGAGTTAGAAATTTTAACAGGAATTGCGATCGCCCCATCTAAGCGACGCGCAGAGGCGGGGAGTTGGGAGACATTCTGGGCCGTTCGCTGGCGCAGGGTAGACAGAGATTCGCGCCCCAAAGTGCGATCGCCCTGGTGCATCACCTGCTGTAATAGGGGTTGTTCGCCCGCTTCTGGGGCTTCTGTCGCCAAGCCTAAACGATCGGCCACCAAGGTGCCATTCTCCACTTGGCGGAAAACTTGCTTGCGGCCGGGAAAGGTCGCCTTAGCACTCGACTGTTTCATCGTCGGAATATCGCTAATTTCCACCAACTTGTAAACGCCATTCACCGGGGAACCCGTCACTAACTTGGTGCCAACGCCATAGCCGTCAATGCTAGCACCTGCCGCTTGCAGACGAGCAATTTCGAGTTCGTCAATATCGCCGCTTGCAAAAATTGAGATATCGGGTAGCAGTTGGCGGATCTGCTGAGACAGGCTAACCAAGTCGCCAGAGTCGATGCGAATGCCACTTAACTGAATTTTGCCTAACTTTACCTGTTGGGCGAGGCGTTTGGCTGCCTCTAAGGTGTCGTAGGTATCGATCAGCAGGGGGGCGTCGGGGAAGTAGCGGTGAAAGGCACTAAAGGCCGCATCTTCGCTTCCCTGAAGGGCACAAAGGGCCATGACGAGGGAATGCGCCATTGTCCCTGAAGGTTGTTCTCCCAGTTTGAAAGCCGCTAAAACGTTGGAGGTGGCATCAAACCCGGCAGCTAAGGCGGCGCGGGCAGCCCATAGCGAGGCTTGGGGGCTAAAGGCGCGTCGGGTACCAAATTCTAGTAGCTTGCAGTCCGATCCAGTTAAATCCCGCATTCTGGCTGCCCGCGTTGCGACGAGGGTTTGGTAGTTGATGGCATTCAGCACATAGGTTTCCACTAGTTGGGCTTGCCACAAGGGGGCCTCAATTCGCAAAATCGGCTGATTGGCAAAGATGGGGGTGCCTTCGGGAACGGCCCACACGTCGCCAGCGAACCGGGCGGTTTCTAGGAGAGTCCAAAAGGCTTCGGGGGCGCGTTCAAACAGTCCAGTTGCCCGCAATTGGGCTATTTGGACTGGGGTGAAGTGTAGCTGTTCGAGATACTCTAGCGCTTGCTCTAAGCCCATCGCAATCAGGTAGCCAAAGCGGTGGGGCAGTTGACGAACAAATAACTCGAAACTCGCCCGCCGCCCGTCGATGCTTTCTCCCACGTAACAGGCACTCATGGTGAGTTGGTATAGATCGGTCAGCAGGCTGTAGTCTTCTGCGATCGGATTTAAGGCTGGATCGTCCACAGCGATATCCTTGATGACGGTTGTCTCAATTATAGTAATTTTAACCAAAATTATGTCAAGGGTATTCCTGGAGATTTTATAGAAAAATTCAAAAATCGCTGTTTTTATCCCAAATTGCGTATAAATCCAGCGCTGACTACTATTAAATAATGTTTACTTTTAGTTGTTTGTAACAAAATTAACGGCAAGTGCGGGGAGGCGATCGCCGTTCAATTCTGATTTTAAGTTTCTTGAATGAGTATGATTTTTTATCTCGAATATTGCCAAAAACAACAGAGTCTAAAGATTAATATAGGACTTCTCATGGTTCCTAAAAATTCCCCTATGATTAAAGCATAAAGCGAGAACCCTAAGCGGTTCTTCTCCAAGAATCTCAAGTCATGAACTTTGGGGGTAAGGTTATGAATATTGCTAAATCTTTTAGTGAATTTGTCCAGTATTTGCTAGAAGCCGCTACTCGCACTTTCCAACCGAATGAGGAAGAATATCCAGAAATTGGCGTTCAACCCTATTCGGGAGATGGCGCTTCTGAATGGGTCGAGTTTTAAGCAAAGACTGCACCCCAATGGATGCGAGTCGCGAGGCGACCTCTCTACAGTCCAGCCGCTTTCGCCTCTACCATGAGAGAGTTTGGTTTAGTAGGGTTCAGATTGAATCAAAATTGTTTAGGGTTGAAGCTGCTATCCGGCGCTAGAAAATCAATTTCTGCGCCGGATTTTGTCAGGTTAATAACAATCGATTAAGTTTGAGCTAGCACCCCCTTAAATTGCGAAGTCCCAAGACAGATTAGCGCCAGAATATCGGATTAAACTTCCTCCTCAATTCTTTCCCACAAATCATCTAAGGGATTTGGGCGCTGTTTATCGGCGCGATCGCTGCGTTCCATTTCTGTCTGAGTCTCCTCTGGCTGAATATCCGGCGGATCGGAGGCGGGGACAGAATCGGGAAATAAAACCAGAACGCGTACCCGATCGAAATTGGTCACTTCCAAAGCTCGATCTAAGACAATTTGCCCATGCTCGTCAATTCGACCGATCGCTTCAATCGCTTTCATGGGTTTGGTTCCTCATGACCCACTTTTCAACGCTATCATATTCAGCTTAGTTATTTGAGAGCCAACTGGGAAATTCATGGGGCGCTCAATTCCCTGTGTAGTGGCAATTGAGCGGAGGAAATGACCGGGCTGCTTTCTATTCGGGCGATCGCGTTTCCGAATCGCCAGGAACCGACGAATTCATCGGATCTTCCTGCGGATCGGCATCAACTGGCAATTGCGTTGCTAATTGTGGATTGCTCACCGACATTTCCGAAACCCCCGTGGGAGAAACCGTTAAAATCGGATCGCGATCGCGCTGCCAATTATCCAAAATATCCTTAATCAAAACTTCTTTAATACAGACCTGAGCAATCACAGCTAAGGGTAGCGCCAGTAACAATCCCAAAACCCCAAAAAAGCTGGCAAAAATAATTTGGGCTAACAACGTCACCGCCGGAAGTAACGAAACCTGACGCGCCATCACCGTCGGCGTCACCAAATAGCTTTCAATATTTTGAATCACCAGGTAAAGAATCACCACCGCGATCGCCTTCCAAGGAGCAACCACATCCAGCAGCGCCACCGTCACCGGAAAAATGACACTCAACGTCGGCCCAATATTCGGGATAAAATTGAGCAAGCCAGCTAACAGGGCGTGCGCTAAAACCAACTTAATCCCTAAAATCCATAACCCAATCCCGCTGAGAACTGCAATAAACAGAGAAGTCAGCATAATCCCTGCAAACCAGTTCCCTAGCGCCACCTCGCATTCCGATAAAATTTCATCGATCCGGCGGCGATAGAACGAGGGAAACAACCGCACAAACACTTGACGATAGGCCAGCGGATCGACCAACATCATCAGCGTTAAAACCATCACCAGCAGCATTTGCAACGCCGCACTCAGCGAACCGGAGAAAATTGCGTAAAAGTTGCCGAAAACTTGGGTAACAATTGGCTGTAAATCTTGTAACAAATTCGAGATATCCGGCAACGCAGGCAACCAAGAGGGCCAATAGAAACGGACAATCAATAACAGTTGGCGCGATCGCTCTAAGCCACTCGGTAACAGCGCCACCAACATTTGGAACTGCTCGATAAACGGCGGCACCACAATTAAAAAGAACAAAATAAAAAATAGAATCGTAATGCTCACCGTTAGCACAACCGCCGAACCGCGATTCAAGCCCGACTTCTGCAAGCGGCGTACCGCACTATTCATCGCCGTTGCCAACACCACCGCCGCAAACGCCAGCAGCAGAATTTGGCGAATTTGCCACAAAATATAAAGAGAAAAGATTAAACAAATAAAGCCAAGCCACTGACCCAGATTCACAACTTTTTACTCCCGAAATGCCGTTATCGTTCGCTATACCGAGTTAACTCTCATGTCTAACCCCTACCCTTCCTGGATACTCGCACCGCAAACCCCGCCTC
>JAAHGE010000395.1 GCA_010672635.1 Desertifilum sp. SIO1I2
TGTTCCAGATAGGTTGGGATGACGGTGTGAAGCATCCATCCCGAAAAGGTGGGGCTATCTTCTACCTCACTGTATTGTCCTGATTGTAGGGTGTAGATTTGAATGCGATCGCTCTCTCGTCGCCAGAGTTCAGGCACACCAAGAGCTGCATAAGTTGCAGGATGGGTGCGAGAGGTGATGTCTATCTCTAATGCTAGATCAGGGGGTGGATCAATGCTGAGATCTAATCGCTTTTTGCCTCGAACCGATGCTTCATTTTGAATATAAAAGCATTGATCGGGTTCGATTCCTTTTAGGGTTTGAGGATTCTTGAATGTTGTTGAACCTAATGTCAAAAACTCGATGTCACATTCTTCCAGAAATGCTTTCAGCAGATCGCCGATGATTTCTTTATCAGACTCATGTTCTGGTAGTGGATTCATGATCTCTAATATTCCGTTGTCGTAGGCAATGCGTGTACCCCGATCTTCTCCTAATTCTTCTAAGATGGCTTCAAATGCATTCCACTCTACATTATGGAACTGTACTCGATGTCCAGGTGGAACGTCTAATTGTCGAAGTTGTAGTGTAACCATAAACCATCCTCCCTAAAGAACTTGCCCTCTCACCCACTCTCTAACCGATCGCCGCAATGCCAACCGCCCAGCCGATCGATTCTGCTCAATCAATTGCAGTAGCGATCGAATATCCAGCTACGGAAAGCTAGTGCTTTCTCTACCTTAATGTACTGCTCACTTTAGAGGTGATAGCTTGTTATACCTCGTCACTACTAACGCTGATTGCCTCCCAACTGACCATCAAATCATTATGGTGGATGGCACTGTACCCGATTGGGCAGCCAAACCGGGAGATTTGCATTGGGATCATCATCCTGGTGGAGCCGATATCCAAATGGATGAAATCCCTACCCCGCAACAACGATCGCTAGTCGAGGAGCAAGCGACCACCCAACCCCCTTGTTTTGTCACCACAATAGTCGATGCCGATGCCTGTTGCGCGGCTGCCTGGGTGCAGTTACCTCTTAAAGTGCTAACGCCGGAAACCATCGCCAAATTTAAAGCGATCGCAGTTCCAGGCGCTCGCCTTATGGTTCCTCCAGGATTGAATCAGTACGCTGAATTTGCCGCTAAAGCCGATGCCGCGTTGAAGAAATCTAGTGAAGGCATTGCTTAGGTTGACCAGGCATTGTGCTGTGCTAGTGTCGTCGGATACTTAAGGGCGAGCAGAAGCGATCGAGGAGCGCCATATCGTTAATTTTTGAAGCATTTTATTTTTCAGTTTATAAGCGCATCTTGTCTGTACAACACAATCAAAGATTTGGACAATTGACCTACGACTCCTCAAGATCATCATGCTATACGGCGAACAAATTGATACTTACTTTACTGATTTAACAGGATTTCAGCCACGCCAATTTCAACAACAAGCGATCGCACATCTGCTCCAGTGTCAGGATGTGCTGCTGCGTGCGCCGACTGGATCGGGCAAGACTGAAACCGCGATCGCCCCCTTCCTGTTCGCTAAAGCGTTGAACCTGGACTTCCCCAATAAACTGATCTACGTCGTTCCCTTGAGAACCCTGGCAAATAGCCTGCGGCAACGGACAGAAGATCTAATACAGCGATGGACTGAGGCACACCCATTACAACGCTCAATAGTAGTGACATTACAAACTGGAGAAAACCCAGAAGATCCCCGCTTTGAAGGCGATATCGTCTTCTGCACGATCGACCAACTGTTGAGCAGTTTCCTCAGCATTCCCTATTCTGTGGGACGAGGTTCCGCTAATGTCAATGCTGGAGCCGTCTTTGCCTCCTATCTAGTATTCGATGAGTTACACCTGCTCGATCCCGATCGCTCCTTTACCACCGTCCTCAAGTTGCTAGAACAGGTGCGGGGAATTGCCCCCTGTTTGTTGATGACCGCGACCTTAACGGATGAACTGTCCCAGCAGATTATGGGTTCAACGGAAGAAACAGGCATCCAAAACGTTCAAATTCCAGACTCTGATTTGCACTCAATTGAAGAACATCGCAGCCGCAGCTTTCAGGCAATGGAGCGCCCGCTATCAGCAGAGTGCATTCTGGAAGATATTCAACAGCACCAGCGGCGGCGCGTCATTGTTATCTGCAACACGGTATCCCAGGCCCAGGGATTATTCCAAGACCTGGAAGCTCTCAATTTAGAGGGAAAACTTGCCATTACCTTATTACATTCCCGGTTTTTACCCCAGGATCGAGCTATCAAAGAAGCTGAGTTGAAGCAAACCTTTGCCGAAGGATGGAATAAACAGGCGAACGATCGATGCCATGTTTTGATCGCGACTCAGGCGATCGAAGCTGGAATTAATATCACCTGCGAAGTGATGCACAGCCAGCTTTGCCCCATGAACTCATTGCTTCAACGGGCAGGACGATGCGCCCGGTTTGCAGGAGAGCAGGGCAGCGTGTTTGTCTATCGCAGCGTTGATATCCATCCGGCTCATACAGAACTGGCCCAACGAGACATTGACCCTGAACCCGCTACACGGCAACAGTTTTTACCTTATCCCAATGACACCTGTGAGTTGACCTGGCAAGTGCTTCACCGAACATACCCTTCAACTGCGGTCGGCTTTCAAAGGTCGGCAGCTTGGATTAACCAGGTTCACCAGGAGGAAGATTTGCTCCAAGCACAGCGCAGACAGAATAATCGCATGCGGTTTGAGGAAAACTTCAATAAAGCCGTCTTTTATGGTCACTGCTCTACTGCCCGCGAACTGATTCGATCGAACGATAGCCGTAGTATCTTTATCTGGGAGGAACCCACCTGGATCGATCTCGATACTCCAGAAATAGAACCCGCCCAACTTCAGGCCTTTTCACTACCCGTTTCCACCCTCTGCAAGATTTGGCGCGATCTTCAAAACCTGGAGTATGAAATTGATTGGGTGTTCCGTCGCATTGAATCCCCTTCAGGTAAAGCCTCTGAAACCTACTGCCAGCCGAGATGGAAAGAGATTCGCTCTCAAAGCGATCTAATTGCCAGTCTGCAAATTCTAGTCAATCCCCGCTACGTTTTCTACGACGATCGGATTGGGCTACGCATCAGTATTGATGAAAATGAACCCGGCAACCATTTTGTGTCGCCCCCCAAAGCCAGCCAGTTCCGGACTCAGCAATACTCCTACCACATGGACACCTATATCGGACATTTAGGGTGCTTGTGGACGGCTTGGCGCAAACCTTTTTCCACCTCTGCTCCTAAAAATGGAAGTGCGATCGCACTCACCTATACCAGCGTTCAGGCTGAATTGCGTCAAGCAGGCGGGACATTAATCCGATCGAAACTGTTACCGCACCTGACGATTGATGAGACAGAAGTTCTGTTTGAATACCTGGTCTTCTTCACCGTTCTGCTGCACGATCTGGGCAAGCTACAAATTCAGTGGCAATCCGCAATGCGAGGGTGGCAGGCGATCGCCCATCAACAGTTTAAAGGTCAAGATCCCAAGTCTCACCTGCTAGCTCATACCGATTCCGATCCCGCTAATCCAGCCCAGCAGCAAGCCCTGAAAGCCTACGAGAAACAACATCGTCGTCCCCCTCATGCTGTTGAAAGTGCCTTTATGGGACGGGAGATCCTCAAGCGATCGCTCCTGCCCTGGTTAGAAGAGCATTTTGCAGCCGATGAAGAACAGTGTGGCTGCATTGCCCATGCTGTCATCAGAAATATTGAATCGTGGACGTAACGGAGGTTTTGAAGTGCCTTATCTCCACGGCACTATCCTGATTTCACCCTCCTGTAAGGAGAAAACTGGAAGACGATGGAAGTGGAGTATTACCTTCTCACCAGCTAGCCTTGAGCATATTCCAGGATAGGCATTTCTCAGAAACTCCCTCTGGCTAAACCGCTATAGGATTAGCCAGAGTAACATACCTATGTTTGGAAATAGCCTCTTCCAGGCATAACCTAAGATAGGAGTCAATTAAATTGTCCTATTGAGGCTACCTAAAACGAGGAGCCTATGATCTCCGCCCTATTCGTTCCGAAATCCTTTCACACCTATGCCGATAGCTTCCTGATGCTGGGGTTAGCGCGTCTGGCTGTCTCTGCTTTAAACGCCAGTCGCCAAAAAGCGGACATACAACTGATTGATGAGGGCGCGCGCTATCGGATTCAGTTCAAGCGTCCAATGAACTTAGAAACAATGGGTCAAGTAACCTATTTTGATTTCTTTCCGTTTGTCTGCGGGCAGAAGAGCGATCGCCGCCATTTGCCTGAGTCGATTATCCCTTTTAATACGGTAGAGCAGACCGAAGCCCGCAAGCTGTATCGAAACTACTTGTTTCAAAGCCGCAGCCAGGGGGAATGGTCAGAAGCTGTTCCTCCACCACCAGACCCCAGCACCCAGAACGGCGTATTACTCACTTCCATGCGGCACGATCGCAATCACAATGGTCTGTGGCTGGAAGCCTGGGAACTGCGAGAGCAGTTTGGAGCCTTGCTAATGGCACTGTTTGAGTCCTTTAGCCAACCGCAGAGTTGGAGCCTAGACGAGATATTGTCAGCCGTAGCCGCTCGATTTGAGCAACAAACGGGACAGAAGTTCCCCACCCAAGCCAGTGCTGTAAAAGTCTTTTTGCCCACTGCCGTGCAGGGGGTGAATCGAACAAAGGCTGATAGCAACAAGGTGGATTCTCAGAAAACGGACTGGCTGAGTCTGTGGCTGATTGCGGGTGGCTTATTCAACCTGGGACTTGCCGAACGCATCAAGGTTGCCGATCGCGTCTATGACTGGCGGGTTGTCGCGCTGGAACCGCGAGATATCCAATGGTTCAAGTATCAGCGCATCTTGGATGACCTGCGTTGCTATAATCCACCGGGCGGGGGACATGGAACGGCTCGCTTTGATGCAGAGTTAGTGCTGCGGTTTTGCCTAGAACTGCTCAAAAGCCACGAGGCGGAGGCAGTCGATCGCCCTGAGGATGACCTGGCACTGTTCGGGCCTGCTAATCATTTTGTCAGTGGCTTTGTCGGGACGCACTTTGGGCAGAAAGGACAGGTGTATGGGGTTAAAGAAGTATTTACGCTCTTACTGCCGGGATGGGTACAACCCAGTAACTATCAGGAACTTCAGGACTATCAAGCCGTTTTGCGGGAACACTTAATGGCGATCGCTTCGCTATGCCCCTCCTGGGCAGCCAGC
>JAAHGE010000396.1 GCA_010672635.1 Desertifilum sp. SIO1I2
TAGAACCTCGCGGATCTCCTTCGGAGTCGGGACGCCGTCCTTCGACTTCACGAAGGCGATCTTGTGCTCTTCGCGGATGATATCCATGCAGAGCTCGACGCATTCATCGCAGATGAACACCGTCGGCCCGGCGATCAGCTTGCGCACCTCATGCTGGCTCTTTCCGCAGAAGGAGCAGTAGAGGGTGCTTTTCGAGTCGCCGCTGGCGGCCTTGGTCATATCGCTTCTCACACTCCGGCGGCGACCGGTCCGAAGACCATCTGGCCGCCCCCACCCTCAGAGCCGTCCGTGCGGGACGAATGCACAGACTACACGCTCCGGGTTTTCCAAACCTTGACATTCCCCGATCCGAAGCGGCGGGGCAAGCGTCGCGAAGCCACATCCTGTCCGCAAACGGCGCAACGCCCGGTGGGCGGGCAGCAACGGGGGCCTCTCTTGTACGGGAAAATGGGGGGCCGCCCCTCAGGCGACAAGCCTTGCCACGCGGCGCCGTCGCTGGAATGTGACGAATCGTGATGGAAGAGCCGACTGGAGCGGGGGCGGACTAGAAGAGATGGCGCGCAAGGCCACCATGCTTGGGCGATTGAGTCTCGGCACGCGGATCGTCACCGATCCGCTCAACGAGCCGGGACTGGTGGCCTTCGATTTCGACGGCACCATGACGGTCAAGGACACCTTCAAGGCCTTCCTGGCCTGGCGGGCGGGCCCTGTCCGCTACGCCTTCGGCTGCGTCAGGCTGCTGCCGGCCGCCATCGTCTACGTCTTCGACCGCAATCCCGGAAAGCTCAAGGCCGCCGCCGTGCGGGAATTCCTCAAGGGCGCCAGCCAGGAGACGCTGGCCGAGGAGGGCCGCCGCTTCGCCGAGAAACGGTCCGGCACGCTGCTGCGCCCGGACGCGGTCGAGACCTGGCGCCGCTGGCGCGCCAAGGGGGCCAAGACCATCATCGTCACCGCCTCGCCGGACTTCGTGGTCGGCCCCTTCGCCCGGGGCCTGGGCGCCGACAACCTGATCGCCACCGAACTGGCCTTCGATGCCTCCGGCCGGGCCATCGGCGTCCTCGCCGGCCAGAACTGCCGCGGCCCCGAGAAGGCTCGCCGCCTGAAGGCGACCTATGGCGAAGACACCGTCCTGACCGCCGCCTACGGCGACACCTCCGGCGACACCGAGATGCTGGCGATGGCCGTCGAGAAGGGCTACCGCGTCTTCAAGGCCATGATAGCTTCTTTGACGAGTTGGCGAATGGCATCTAAACCTTGATAAAGGCGATCGCTCATGCCATTCTGCAAAACCGTATCATCTTCTTTAAGCTGGCCCAAAATATGCTCAATCTGATGAGTTAACGCTTCTACATCGTTAACCCCTAACATCCGGGAGTCGCCCTTGAGGGTATGCGCTTCGCGTAAAACTTCTTGGAGGCGCTGCAAATCATGCGGGTCTTTTTCTAAGTGCAGCAAACCCGCCTCTAGGTTCTGGAGGTGTTCTTCTCCCGCAATCTTGTAGAGACTTCGTAGTTCTTCATCTTCAATCATTGTTTTACCCCATGCGGCTAGAGTTCCCTAGTCTTAGGCTTCCCTTAAGTTAGGTCTAATTTGACGCATTTAATTAACGCAAAAGAGTTTAGGGGAAAATCTGTCAAAAAAATTAATGTCTTCTTCAACTTTGTGGCAGGCTCAAAGTTGTATCTCCAGGACGATTCAAGAAAACTGGAAAATCGCAGTAAGATAACGTTAAACCAGCGCGTGAGATTCAAGGGATGCAAACATTAGATTCAGTAATTTCGCTACAGAAAGAACAATTTCGCCAACTGCAATCTCAGTTACGCGATTACTGGCAAACTGTCGATCTATTTGACGTTGACGATCGCGATTTGCTGGTCATTCCTTCTGTCAGTCTCGATCAACGGGAGTTGGTGAAGATTCAAGGCGTTCTACATTATGAAGAACGGTTACTTTTTTCTCTGATTCGCTTACGCAATCCTCGAACGCGAGTCATTTACGTAACGGCGCAACCTTTACCCCCGATCGTTATTGATTATTACTTACAATTATTACCCGGAATTCCCTTTTCTCACGCCCGCGATCGCTTGCTTTTATTTTCAACCTACGATACCTCTCGCAAATCTCTCTCGCAAAAGATTTTAGAAAGACCCCGGTTAATTGAACGCATTCGTCAAGCCTTACGACCGGATAAGTCCTATATGGTGTGTTACAATTCTACGCCTTGGGAACGAGAAATTTCTGTTCGCTTAAACGTCCCCCTCCTCGCCGTCGATCCCGACTTACTCTATTGGGGAACTAAAGCGGGAAGTCGGCAAATTTTTGCAGAATCAGACATTCCTCATCCCGATGGCAGTCCTTGTGTTTTTAGCGAAGAAGATTTAGCAGAAGCAGCGGCTGAATTATGGGAACGTCACTCTAATTTACAGCGGATGGTTGTTAAGCTAAATGAAGGGTTTTCTGGAGAAGGTAATGCACTTTTAGATCTTCGACCGCTTCAGGAAGTAGCCCCCAATTCTGCCAGCCATCAAGCTAGGGTAGATACCCTGAAAAATCAGTTTCATCACCTGCATTTTCAATCAGAAACGGAAACTTGGGAAAACTTTGGCGGACGAGTTCCTGAGTTAGGGGCAATTGTTGAAGCTTTTATTGAAGGCAAAGAAAAGCGATCGCCGAGCGTTCAAGGTTATATTACTCCTAAAGGATCGGTGGAAATTCTCTCAACTCACGATCAAATTTTAGGGGGACGCGATGGACAGATTTATTTAGGTTGTCATTTTCCCGCCTATGAGGGCTACCGAATGCAACTGCAAGAATATGGTCGGCGGGTGGGACAGAATCTTGCAGAAAAAGGGGCTTTAGAACGTTTCTCGGTAGACTTCATTGCGGTGAAAGACTCCGGTTCCTGGGAGTTGCAAGCCATTGAAATTAATTTAAGAAAAGGCGGAACAACTCATCCCTTTATGACTTTAAAGTACCTGACAGGGGGACGCTACGAACCGTCAACGGGTCTGTTTTATACTCAACAAGGTAAGCCCAAGTATTATATGGCAACGGACAACCTCCAAAAAGACCGCTATCATGGCTTGCTTCCTCAAGACTTAATGGATATTATCGCTCATCGGCATTTACATTTTGATACAGGCACTGAAACAGGAACAGTCTTTCACTTAATGGGTTCAATTTCTGAATTTGGGAAGCTAGGTTTAACCAGTATTGGCGATTCTCTTCAACAGGCTGAAGGGCTTTATAATCAAGTAGTGAATGTCTTAGATGAGGAAACAAAGCCAAATCACAATAGCGAGAGTTGGCCTTCTAAACCTAGCTTACCCATTCGTTGGAATTGAGGGAAAGATTCAACCTTTTGGTAGAACTTCTCCTAGAGAGAGTAATAGGTAGTTTTTGGATAAATCCCGATTAAGCAATCTCCTAGATTAAAGAATAAGCCAGTTCGATCGCGCTGAGTTAAGTTTAGATCGGGAAATTCAGTGGCGAGTTGTTCGGCGGTTTGAGCGATCGCAACTCGCGAATCGGGTAAAAATCCAGTCGCCCCTACGTATAGAATGAGGGGAGCAATCCTTTCTTGATAAAGTTGCTCAATTTGGTGATGAATTTGAGCTTTAGCAGAAGTTAAAGCTTCAACAAATTGCTCTGGTATTATGGATTCTCCTTGCCATTTTGCCTGTAAGATTTCAGCCAAGTCAATCGCGCCTACGGAGTGAAGTAAAACTACGACTTTTCCGGGATGCGCCAACCCAAAGAAACTGTCAAAAAAGGGTTGCATCAAGGTATCAACTGATGTAATTTTAAGTCTGGAAGAAAGCTTTTTGTGGCGAAAAATGATATCAGGCTGGAGAAAGCGATCGCAACTGGGTTTCTCAATAATTTCTCCGGTAGAAGAAACTACCTGTTCGTAGAAGCGTTTCAAAAAGGTATTCGCAGAATAAAGCTTGCCTAAAGACAAAATCTCAAGGTTGCCTAATTCAATTTCATAGCGATTTCTGGATGCGACTTTGCGGTCTTCTAAAGCAGTCTCTAGATTGATAAATTCGGAAGTTTTAGGAAAGTTGAAGTAAAGATTGGGGGAAAGATAGTGTTCTTGGAGTTCTGCAATCTGTTCGGTAAGATAAACCGCAGAATGACCTTTCAAAGTCGCTGAAATTATCCCCAATAGAATTTGTAATTCAGCAACCTTAGAAAAAGTTTCTCCAAGGTCTGTTATCGATATGCTATCGGGAACCAAAGGTAAATATTGCAACTGAATTTCATATTCTGCTCGAAAATCAAAGTCTTTAGAAGATTGACTGATTTTGTGCAAAACTCCTGTTGCTTGAATTTCCTGAAACACCTTATAGTTACTGAATTTTAGCCGCAAACTCTTAATGTTGAGTTCTCCATCTCGAATTAGAGTATAGCTTTGATAGGTTTTAAGTTGTTGGGGCAAAATTCCAGCAATCTCAGAAATTGGCGCGTCATTTTCCGGGTTCAAGAGATGAACGCTTTGAGCAATTTGTAAATTAACCGTTGCAGAGTGACGACTAAAGTTAAATCTCCCCATTGGCACATACTGGTTTTGATAAATGGGTTGAGTTTTGAGATGGGGTTGAACGAGTTTTCCTTGGGGATCTCGCGTTCCTACTACTTGTTTAATCCCCGTTCTACAGTAGTGCGATCGCAGTTCTTGTAAATTCAGAATAATGCTATCTTTGTGCGCTTCCAGTAACTCTAAAAGTTCAATTACGCTAGTTTCTGTCGGAGTCACTTTTGGATAGATAACTAACCGATTTTTGAGGATTTCCGGATGAAAGATAGTTTCTTTCAAAGCTTGCAACAAATCATGTAAATCACTTTTTGTCAAGGATTTTGCATACTTTTGTAAGAGAATTGAATCGCCAGTTCCCCACAAAGCCGCTTTTCCCTGATTAAAGTTTCCTTGATTCAAATGTGCATAGGCAAATGCAAAAATAGCAGGGGTAGAAGTTGGCGCGATCGCCCGATATTCTTCCGCTGAAATCCGCTGATATTTATAAATCCAACAGTCCGTTGCAGGAATCTCTAATTCTTGAGCAGAACCGACAATCTTCTGGAGATGAGGATCTACAAAAATCTGATACTCGTACTCTCCTTTGAATGATTTATAAACTGTCGGAAAATTCCCCACCCGCTCGAAACGATCGACTTGAT
>JAAHGE010000397.1 GCA_010672635.1 Desertifilum sp. SIO1I2
TAAGTATGAGGAAAATGAACCAAAAACTTGTAGGATGCACATGATCTCAGCTGACTTGGGAAAAGATTATAAACCTGACAGAGCCTGGTTTATAGACTCGATCAAGTCTATAGCTGTTACTCCGCGATCTGAAATGTGTTTGACTATGGGGTGTGAGATGAAAGTTGAATTATCATACTTGTAATGTTCGCAACGATTCTAACCTCTTCCTATTGGGGGATGTCAAGGGGAATACGCTTGCAATAAGAAAATTTTCTTTTTGGGCTAAGTATTACGACACTTTAAGCCAAGATTAGACAAGGCTCTAGATAGACCAAGAGGGAATTTTAACTGTTTGTGAAGGTTTATGAAAGAGTCAGTTTGGGGCTGGGCGAGTTGCAGGCTGTATCTGGGGGTGAGGTGGAGAGAGATCGCAGCGCCCGTGTCCCTTTGGGGCGTCGCGCACAGTGCCGCTCTCTCATGCTCGCGAGATCGCACTATAGCCGCAACCATGCACCCTCTCCAAGGGCGCGATCGCTCTCTTCTCCTCCCTGACGCAAGACCTCCATTTTGGCAAGCAAGTCAGTTAGGTCGGCTATTCCAAACAGACTCAAGCTGTTAGGGTTTATCGACACACTTTAAAACAATCCTAAAATAGCAGACCAATGCAGATCAAATCAGTTATCCTTACTTCACTAAAATTCAGAAAGCTTGGTTTCGGGGTATTCAACAAGCTTCTGTAGGATTTCCTGGTAGTAACTAAATAGGTGCTCTATGGTTTCATTGGTAAACAAATCTGTACTGTAAAACAGAGCAATTTCGAGGGTTTGAGAATCTTCAGTCGGGGAAGAAACATAAAGTTCTAGAGGAATCTCCTCATCCCACAGTTCGCACTTAGGCGAATCTGGTATGAATTCCCACTCTGACATTCCATCGAGTCCCTGTACGGGAGGCTCCATAGTAACGCTTGCTCTTAGGGTAAGTTCTCTTTTGGTTCTAACAGCTTCAATGACTTTTTGTAAGGGAACCTCCTTATGATTGATAGCTTCATTGACTGTTTCTTTGACCTGCTCTAAAAGAGTAAGTCCTGTTTGAGAGTCCGAGAGAAGCGAGCGCAAAATAACGTCATTGATAAAGCAACCGAGTATTCTTTCGCTTTCTGGTGTACTGCGATTGCCAGTTGTAGCCACTACGAGAATTTCAGTTTGTCCGCTCCATTTGAACAAGAGTATCTTTAGAGCAGTAATGATGATGGCAAAGGTGGTAACTCCCTGTGTACGACTTAGGGCTAAGATTGATGCAACTAGACTTTCTGACAAAACTAGAGAAAAGAAAGATGCTTGTCTGCTATTAGTAGTAGGTTGTAGCTGCTGGGAAGGTAGGACATCTTGTGGTTGTGGACTATCAGCCAGTT
Source organism: Desertifilum sp. SIO1I2 (assembly GCA_010672635.1). Classification (GTDB taxonomy): domain Bacteria; phylum Cyanobacteriota; class Cyanobacteriia; order Cyanobacteriales; family Desertifilaceae; genus Desertifilum. Next base: position 1,394 of record JAAHGE010000397.1, read on the forward strand.
TTTGAAGCCAATAAGACAGTTGCTTGTCTAGTAATTGTTCGTTCAACCGCTTTTGCTCCCAGAGAGCGAAGTCCGCATACTGAAGCGGTACTTCGGGTAGTGGAGAAGGCAAGCCGTTTGAGAAAGCGTTATAGAGTGTTTCTAACTCCTGAAGAAAGATACCGATTGACCAGCCATCTGTGATGATATGGTGCATCGGTATTAACAACCAATGTTCTTTTGGAGCCAACCGCAGCAAGGTTGTCTTGATTAGGGGACCATTAGCTAAATCAAAGTGGTGCTGGAATTCTTTAGCAACAAGTCTTTGAGCAGAAGCTTCTCGCTCGGCAGCAGGTAGATATTGTAAGTCTACTACCTTTAACGGTAGGGTCAAGAATGGGGCGATGACCTGCACGGGTTGGCTTTCTTTTACCGTAAAAGTAGTACGCAAAATCTCGTGACGGCGGATAATCTCATTGATGCTCTTCTCTACCATCTCTGGAGAAAGCGAACCCTTGAAACGTAAAGGAACACCACTGTTGCATTTGCAACTGTCAGGATTTAATTGCTGTACATACCATATATACTCTTGTGCAAAAGATAGGGGGATGTGTGTACCTCGCACTGTGGGTACAAGAGGGGGTAGGACATCTTGTGTCATACTGCTAGAAAATTGCTCAATAAACCCAGGGAGACGAGCACTTTCTATCACCTGGCTCAAGGAAGCGATGGTGGGTGCTTCAAAAAGATGTTGCAAGGGAAGTTCGATCTTAAAGGCTTCCTGGATGCGAGAAATAACAGAGGTGGCTAGCAGAGAATGCCCCCCCAATTCAAAGAAGTTGTCGTGAATGCCTACTTTTTGCAGTCCCAAAGCTTCCGCCCAGATAGCTGCTAGGGTTTCTTCAGTAGGGGTGCTGGGTGCGACAAAATTATTTCCCAGTTCCCGGAGAGAGCTACCGGGCGCGGGTAGGGCGCGGCGGTCTATTTTGCCGTTGGGAGTTAGGGGCATCGTTTCCAAAGAGACAAAAGCTCCGGGAACCATGTAATCTGGCAGCTTGGTTTTGAGGAAAGAACGCAATTCATTGATAGTGGGGAGTACTGTCTCCTGCACAGCTTCTCTCTTGGGAACTACATAAGCTACCAGGCGCTTGTTGCCAGGGGTATCTTCCCGCGCCACGACCACCGTTTCTCGCACTGCTGGGTGAGAAGTAATCGCTGCCTCAACCTCGCCCAGTTCGATGCGGAAACCGCGAATCTTAACTTGATTATCGATGCGACCTAGAAATTCGATGTTGCCGTCTGGTAGATAACGTGCCTTATCACCAGTTGTATACAGGTGAGAACCTGACTCATTGCTAAAGGGATTGGGGATGAATTTCTCTTGTGTCAAATCGGGACGGTTAAGATATCCTCGCGCTAACCCGACACTAGCAATGTGCAGTTCTCCAGGAACGCCGATGGGAACGGGTTGGAGATAGCGATCGAGAATATAAACTTGAGTGTTATCAATCGGACGACCAATCGGTAGCACGTCCATGCCTTCAAAGCCTTGTGCAACCGTAGCGCAGACAGTAGATTCAGTTGGCCCGTAAGCATTGAAGAAACGCCGTCCTTTTGCCCATTGAGCGACCAAAGAAGTCGGACATGGCTCTCCTGCGACAACGATATTTTGCAATGCTGGCAACTCCTCATTCGGCAGAGCAGCAAGTGCTGATGGTACAAGAGTAAGATGGGTAATCGAGTGCTGTTGCAATAGTCGCACTAAAGGTTGTCCGGGTTGCAGCGACTGGAGCGTTCCCAGACAAAGCCGCGCCCCCGAACACAGAGCCATGACAATTTCCCAGATAGAGGCATCAAAACTGAATGTTGCTAACTGGAGAACGCGACTATCTGGCTGCACGTCAAACAGCTTGATTTGTGCCTGCGCTAGGTTGCACAAGCCTCGGTGAGCGATGAGCACTCCTTTGGGCTTTCCGGTTGAGCCGGAAGTGTAAATGACATACGCTAAGTTCTCTGGCGTCACGTCACTTTGGGGAGGAAGTTCGGACATCACAGAGATTTCTTGCCAATCACTATCCAAGCAAATTACCCGCGCTTGATGTTTTGGTAACGAGGCAACCAGTTTTTGTTGAGTCAATAGAACTGGTAGCCGCGAATCATCAAGCATATAAGCGATGCGATCACTTGGATAGGCGGGGTCTATAGGGACGTAAGCACCACCCGCTTTGAGAATGCCTAAGAGTCCTATAATCATGTCGAAGGAACGCTCAACGCAGATGCCCACCAGAACTTCTGGCCCTACACCTAGCGATCGCAGGTAGTGAGCCAACTGGTTGGCTCTTGCATTCAATTCTCGATAGGTCAGTTGTTCGTCTTCAAACACCACCGCTACGGAAGAGGGCGATCGCTCTACCTGCTCCTCAAACAACTGATGGATACACTTATCCTGGGGATATTCTTTTATGGTATTGTTCCACTCAAAGAGCAGTTGATGTCGCTCTCGTTGTGTCAGCAATGGTAATTCTGAAATTGGTTGAATAGGATTGGCGAAGATTCCCTCCAGCAATGAAAGGAAATGTTCTGAATACCGAGCGATGGTTGCCGCATCAAACAGGTCGCTATTGTATTCCCATACTCCGATCAATCCAGAAGCCGTATTCTCCATTGATAGGGCTAAATCAAACTTGGTCGTTCCCGTTTCAAAAGAAAACGAACTGAAAGTTAAGTCAGGCAGCTCCACAGAAGGCACACTAGCGTCGTCGAGCGCAAACATCACCTGAAACAGGGGCGTATAGCTTAAGGAACGCTCCGGTTGCAATGCCTCTACTAGCTGCTCGAAGGGCAGGTCTTGATGCGCGTAAGCCCCGATCGCCACTTCCCTTACTCGCCCTAATAATTCCTCAAAACTCGGATTTGCTGATAAATCAGTTCGCAGCACTAAAGTATTGACAAAAAAGCCAATAAGTCCTTCGATTTCCTGTCGATTGCGGTTAGCCACAGGCGTACCCACTACGATGTCCTCAGAGCCTGTATAGCGATAGAGCAAGGTCACAAACGCTGCATATAGCGTCATAAACCGAGTGACTCCTGCTCGCTTGCTCAACTCGGCAAGTGCTTCGCTCAACTCAAGAGAAAGGGTGAAGGATTGATACGCTCCGCGATAACTTTGAACCGCTTTTCGGGGTCGGTCGGTGGGTAATTCTAATAAAGCCGGAGCGCCCAATAGTTGTTGCTTCCAGTAGCTAAGCTGCGGAACGAGTACCTCTGGAGTTAACCAATGACGCTGCCAAAGGGCAAAGTCGGCATATTGTATGGGTAATTCCGGTAAAACTTTTGGCTTGCCAGTACAAAAAGCTTCATAGAGTGCGGCTAACTCTCCGTAGAACACGCCTGTTGACCAGCCATCAAAAATAATGTGGTGTACTGTTAGCAAAAAGACGTACTCTGTCTCGTCAAGCTTAAGCAACTTGGTTCGCACTAAAGGCTCTCGCTCTAGGTCAAAAGGTCGTTCGGCCTCAGTAGTAACTAATCGTTGTGCCTCGACTTCTCGCTCACAAAAAGGCAGGTGAAGTAAGTCCACGAGCAGCAGTTTCAATTTCAGAGTTGAGGCGATAACCTGAACGGGTTGCCCCGACACTTTTGTGAAGTTTGTCCGTAAAACTTCATGACGACGGATAATTTCGTTGAGGCTGCTCTCTAAAGCCGCTATATTGAGCTGACCTCTAAGACGCAAGGCGATTGGAATGTTGTAGAAAGCACTGTTTGGCTGTAATTGCTCAAGCTAGATTGTGGTTCCTTGACCAATTA
>JAAHGE010000398.1 GCA_010672635.1 Desertifilum sp. SIO1I2
TCCCCAAACTGATCCGCCGCTATTCGCAAAATCCCATCAGCGTATTGAATCGCCAGGTATTCCCGCGTTTCATTATTCATCGTCAAGCTTTCTAGCTTGATAAACTTCCCCACCCCATGATTGCGATGCACCACATAATCTCCCGGTTGGAGTTTATTGGGATCGACTTGTTTAGAGGCGGCGCGGCGGCGCTTGCGGACATAACTGGGGGTTGCTAAACTATGCTGACCGTAGAATTCGCGATCGCTAACCACCACCAAGCGAAAGGTTGGCAAAATAAAGCCTTCCAATTCCGCTAAACCCGAATACTTCAGCGCCGTGGGAGTATGCTGCACTTGCAGTTTATCAATTGCTGGGTAATCGTGGGGATTGGGGACAAACTTAGCCGGACAATCGTGTTCTTGCAACAAAGCAACCGAACGCGAAGGTTGTGCAGAAACTAAGAAAGTAGAATAGCGATTTTGGATCTGTTCGCGCAGGGTTTCCGCCAGCTTCGCAAACTGATGGGGAAGAATGGGAATCGGACGACTCGCTAAATTGACCGGGCGATGGGGACTATCCTTAACCGTATCTTCCGCGAGTTCAGAAAGATGCAAAGAGGCCCAATAGCGCCGATCGATTTCTGCTAAAACCGCTGAAAAGGTTCGATGCAAGACATTCTGCGGTTTTTGGTTAAACGCCGATTGACTGTGATGAAACGACTCTTCGGCGTGTTGTACCCAGGTCTGGCTATGGGCAGCACATTGAGCAGGTTCGTCAATGGCGATTAAGGTATTGTGGGGCAAATAATCGAGAATTGAAGCCGGTTGAGAAAAGGCATTTCCCAATAAACGCCGCACTCCTTGACGAGTAGAGGTTGCTTCTTCCCCGGTTTGGTGCCATTCTTCTGGGGCAATCCCCAATTGCTCTAGGATAATCGGTGCAAAGTCTGTGGGGGTGAGGATCAGTTGGGGAATTTTATCGAGGGAACGCTGGGTTGCAGGGTCAAATTCTCGCAATTGATCTAAGTCATCGCCAAACCACTCTAGGCGAACCGGGAGTTCTGAGGCGACGGGGAAGACATCGACAATATCGCCGCGCCGACTCCATTGTCCTTCAGTTTCCACCAGAGGAACGCGTTCGTAACCCAGTTGGGCGAGTTGACGGTCTAAGGTTTTCGCTGTCGCACTCATCCCTTTATTTAAGACAAGACAGTACGGCTTAAAGGCTTCTACGGGCGGTAGATGGGGCTGGAGGGCGCGTTCGGTGGCGACGACTGCAATTTTGAGGTTCGTGGGATTTTCAGCCTTGAGAATCAAATCAGCCAGGACTTGTAACTGACCCCAAGTGGTTTCGGTTTCGGGGTCGAAGGGTTCGTAGGGGGAGGCTTCTGTGGTGGGGTAGAAGTACACATTCTGCCATCCCATTGCTTCGAGTTGGGCGGCGTGGCGGCTGGCTTCTTCTGTGGTAGCGGTGACAACGAATAACGGGCGATTTTCCCCTTGGGCTAGGGTTGAAGCGACTAAGCCTTTGGGAAGACGCGAAATGCCATTGAGATGTAGAATGCGATCGCGCCCCAGTCTAGCCAAAAGTTCGCTATTGAGTTGCGATCGCCCCATTGTACGAATAATTGAAGAAAGTACCATGTTCCCTAGCGATCCGTCACTTTCCCTATTCTAAGTGCTGAGTGCTGAGTGCTGAGTGCTGAGTGGGGAAGAAGAGGATGGGGGGATGGGGAGGTGGGGGGATGGGGAGATGGGAGGAGAAGAAGGGAATTGGGAGTTGGGAATTGGAGAAGAAGAGATGGGAAAACTTGGTAACTATTAACTCAGCACTCTGTTCCCAACTTGGTGTGCAAGCTACGGAACTCAGAACTTTGCACTCTTGAACCCACTCAGCACACCGCTACTTGGTGTGCAAGCTACAGCACTTTCTACTCAGCACTCCTTATCCCCCCACCCTCTTCCCACTCAGCACACCGCTACTTGGTGTGCAAGCTACAGCACTTTCTACTCAGCACTAAAGTTAGCGGCGAAACTCGACAACATCCCGTTTAATGGTGACATCGTAGTCGCCGAAGAAGTCGTGACCGAGAAGTCCGATGTCCATGCGTTCTGCGATCGCAACGGGTACATCCCGAACGACAGCCCCCCCAACACCGATGGATTGCACGTAACCGACTGGAAATATGACGCGCGAACCATCTGCAATGGCGGAAATCTCCACGCGGGTGGGGACGACGCGCAAGGCTTGGGCCATTGAAGCTGTAATCAGGCTACCGCTAGCGCCTGTATCAACAATCATCTCAAAGGTTTGATTGCCGTTAAAGGTAACATCGATGACGGGAATTCCCCCCAGGCGACGTTTAATTCTGGTTTGATACACGCGGCGGGAGGGAGATTCACCACTACAAATTCCACCTAAACTGACAGCCCGTCCTGACGAGTCTACAAAAAAACAGCCCTGTTGTTCTTGGGCGATCGCGTTGGGGATTCCGCCTAAACTGGCAACCCAGAGCGTGACTAAACAGGGGAATAGCTTGCAGCACAAGGCGATCGAGGTTTGCTGTTGCATGATGTTGTCTGACTGGGGTGAATGCTTCAGTTATTATGCCCATTCTCGGCGAGGGAAGTGGCAGTTCCGCATCGATCCGGTTGCCTCATTTTCCATTTAAAGCGATCGCCCTCTCGTTTCTGCTCCTAGACCAATGCCAAGTTTTAGAAGCTTTGGCAAGGTAAAGCCGAATCTGCGCGATCTTTGGAGATGACTTAAAGAAACTGTAGCCAAACTTCCAATGGCGCGATGCAATCGTGGGGGCAATAATTACGGATGTTCTCTTTACGATCGCTCAGTTCTTGTTTAGTATTTTTCTCAATCAAACTACTTTTGCTTCTGCTTATGGCGTAGCGGATTCTATTATCGTTTTGCTGATTTGGACATTCTACACAGCGCATATTCTCTTCCTAGGGGCAGAGTTCACTAAGGTCTATGCCCGAATGCAGGGTTCTCCTCTCGTCCTAGAGGAGTATGCGGTTTCTAGAGGGTCGGAAGCTCAAACCTCGGAACATCGGAACAGATAGCGATCGCACTACAAGCTATTTCAGGTTGAACTGAGTCTCTTCTTTAGGGCAGATGAACCCTTCTGGTGGGTTCGCCACAATCGGAGAAAAGACTCGACGAGAGGTTTAACTGATGAGAACCGACGATAAATCCAAAGTAATCAGCGATCTAGAATACGATCTGCTAACTGTTTTACAAAATAAAGCTGAAGCGGTTCAGACTTATGAATCTTACATTGAAGATGCTCAACAAGCGAACTCTCAACCCTGCGTTGAGTTGCTGCAACGCTTAAGAGAGCAAGATAAACAGCAGGCACAAGAAATTCGCCGCCACCTGCAAGAAGTGATGCAGAAAGGCAAAATGTAGGCGATTAACCGGAGTATTTCCGGGTTTGAATTGGGATTATTAGGTTGATACACTGTTTTGTGGAGTAGCAGAACAGTGTTTTTTTAATGGCGATCGCGCTCGATGAGATCCTTAAGATAAATCTCTTTGACTAAAATATACAGCACGGCTGCCAGTGGGGTGGCTACCAGAATCCCCAACGGTCCAAATAAAAAGCCCATCGCTAAAACCGCAGTCAGGGTTAAGGCAGGGGGTAGAGAAACGATTTGTTGCTGGATAATGGGGGTTAAAATATTGCCTTCTAGCTGTTGCATCACCAGGTAAAAAATTGCCACGTACAGGGCTTGTCTAAACCCTATGGTAATCGCAATCAAAATAGCGGGCCCGGCTGAAAGAATGGAGCCGACAATAGGGATAAATTCTAGCAACCCGGTTAGCAATCCCAGCACTAACGCCAGGGGAATCCCCATTAACCGCAATCCAATCCCAATGGCAACTCCAGTCACCACCATTGAAATCACGCGCCCTAGCAACCAAGCCCGCATTCCGGCGACTAAGCTATCGAGAATTTCGCGAGTTCGCGATCGCCCCCTCGGAGGAACCAAGCGCACGATCCCCCGGCGATACATGTCTGGATCGATCGCCACAAATAGACCAGTAAACCCAATAAAGAAGAGGTTGGCTAAAATCCCTAATGTTTGGGTAAACGTTCCTGTAATCCGGTCGATCAGGTTCGGTCTAAAGGGTTGCGGTCCCCCTGCGGAAAAGATATCGTTAAACCACTGCTGACCCAGACCAAACTGCGATAGAAAGGCTTCAACTTGTACTAAGGCTACCTGTAATCCTTCAACGAGTTGGTTGACTTGACTAATGATTTCGGGGATGAGCAGCCATCCTCCAACAATCGCCCCGACTGCTAGGATCGCTAGAACGACAATCAGCGCCCATCGGGCAGAAAGCGGACTATACCGCGCAATGGGTTTAGCTAGGGTTCGCAACACGATTGCGACTAAAACGCCAATAAACGCTAACAGTAGAACCTCTGCTAGTATCCAAAGCAATGAGGCGATCGCCAAAAATAGGGCAATAATGCCTAGGGTAAGTAGGAGTCGCTGGAGGTATTCCGGACGGTTAGATCGGTGCATGGACGACAGCTTGAGGCGGACAGCGACAGCAGATTAACATGCGATCGCTCTTGTCAGCATCAGTCTTAGCGTTGAATTCCATGTTGAGTTCTAGGGTTGCATCGCTTGGCTGGCAATTTCTGCCAATAAAGCGTTAATGGCTTCTCGATCTTTGAGTGTGGGAGAACGCCTGCCTTTACCGTTGAAGCTGTAGCGCACGGTAAACATATCGGCTGAGTTGGGAGGTGGGAGAAGTTCCCATTCAAAGCGATTGTAGCGGGCCAGATCGCGTTGCAGGGGGGCAAACTGCGATCGCGATAGCTGTCCTTGGCGAATGGGTTGCTGGCGGAAGCAATTTTCTAGGGTATAACGACCTGTAGATTGAAGGGTGAGGCGATGGCAGATTCCGGCAATTCCCCCAGAACGCTCCCAAACAATGACATCGCGCTGTTCGGAGGCGATTGGTTTAACAGGAGGGTTGGCGGCGCTTAAGGGAATGCTGCCAACGGGCGCGGGGAAGACGAGGAGAAGCACGACGCCTAACGCAATCGCGAGGACGGCAAGACCTCCAGCGTGCATTTCCTGCGTTTCCCCTTCACGGCGGCGCAGGTCGCCGAATTCCGCAAACCGGGCACGCGCGTGCTGCTGGCGATCGAGCATCCCAATTA
>JAAHGE010000399.1 GCA_010672635.1 Desertifilum sp. SIO1I2
TTCTTCAATGAGTTCTCCCGCTGGAGAACTCATTGAAGATACCCCTTCTGTCGTTACCTTAGAAGGTCTCAACCAAAATCAAACGATTCGTCAAACCATTACCCGCTTTCCCCGCGATCGGGAGAAACAAGAGTCTGTTTTAGAATACAGTTCCCTCGGTCGAGGAATTCTGTTTTGCTCAACGGGCGCTTTTTCCCAAGGCTCAACCCAGTGGGGACCTTTTTCCGAATTTGGCGCAGAGTTGGGGCTAATTGCCGATAATCGTCGCCTGCGCCTGGTTCAACTTTACAATCGCGAGGCACAACTCGATCGCCTGACGTTGATTCGCGAAACGCTCCAAGGCACTCAGCCCGCTCCTAGCCCACAGATCGCGGTAGACCAGCTCAAGGGGGTTTGGCAAGGGGAAGCCGTGACCGTATATCCCGATTGGCGATCGCCCCTATCCTATCCCACTCATTTACGCTTGCAACAACTTGATTCCCATCGTTTAGTTCAACAACTGAGTTTTGGGGAAACCACCCTCACCTCAATTACTTCTACGGCTACGATTGAACCCCATCGCCTGCTGTTTGAGCAAAGCGAACCCAAGATCCAGGTGTTGTTTTTACCCAATGGGGTTTCGTCTACCTGTCCTTTATCCATTCAACCCGGTCAACCCTTCTTTTTAGAAGTGGGGTGGTTAATTGCAGCCGACTCTCGCCAGCGTCTCATCCGCCACTATAACGAAAAAGGAGAATGGGTTAGCCTGACTTTGGTGACGGAATATCGTTCAAAGAATCGAGCAACGGCGCTGTAGGGCTTGTTGTAATAAAGGTTGATATTCTTTATCGCTGAGGGTATATGCGCCAAAACGATCGAGGTGGGGATTGGATAGTTGAGCATCGAATAGTAGAAAATTGCGATCGCGCAATCGTTCCACTAACTTTACCATTGCCACTTTTGAGCCATCGGGAATCCGAAAAAACATCGATTCCCCAATAAATGCCCCACCGATCGCAATCCCTAAAATTCCTCCGGCTAGAGTATCGCCTTGCCAGGTTTCAAAACTATAGGCCCATCCGGTTTGATACAGGGCATAGTAAACTTCTTTCAAAGCAGGCGAGATCCAAGTGCTTTCGCGATCGGCACACCCTTCAACCACCCCCCTAAAATCCCGGTTCACTGCGATGCTAAAGCGATTTTGATTGAGAACGCGCTGTAAAGATTTGGGGTAGCGGAAGCGCTCGTCTAGGGGAATTAAAGCCCGCGATCGGCTCGTGTACCATGCTAGCGTTTCGTCAAACTCGCTGGCCATTAAAAAATAGCCTTGAGCATACTGCTCGATGATGGAGAAAACATCAATCTGCATAGACAACGCATTGTCCGATGAAGGGGATTGGAGAGGAGATTTTCAGCGATTTTCTCCAAGCGTATGCAACAACTCGCTTGCAGTAAGGGGCCCCTCGTCAATTAGCATGGTTAAATGAGTGCTTTCACTGGAGATTGTCCGATGACTGAACCCATTCAACCGATTACCCTACCGCCTGCTACTGAACCGCAGCAAGAGGGGCAATGGTTGCAAGCCGCCCTCCATCGCTGGCTAGATCGAGAATTTATTCCAGAACCGGTTAACCACAGCATTGCTCAACGTGCCGCCCAAGTCTTTGTTCGACAGCGCATGGAAGGCGAAAATGACTTAGGGGCATTGGTCATTGCAATTGTCACCGAGATGCAGGCGTTTGACTTCTCTAAGAGTTTTTATAGCGAATTTGCGATCGCCAATGCAGTCAGCGATCTGTTATTAGATAGTCTGGGGATTGACCGTTGCTGCGGTCAATAAGCCAGATTTTAGATTTCAGATCCGCACATCCAAAATCTAAAACCCCATCCCCACTACCAACTCGACTTAACGACACCGGGCAGCAAGCCCTCGTGAGCCATTTCGCGCAGAACGTGACGCGAAACGCCAAAATCGCGATAGTATCCTCTCGAACGCCCAGTCACCCAACAACGATTCCGCAAGCGGGTCGGCGCGCTATTGCGAGGAAGTTGTTGGATTTGGCGATGGATTTCCAGTTTTTCTTGTTGAGTTTCAGCTTGAGCAAACTGCTCTTTAAGTTCTTGCCGTCTCTCAATATGCTTATCAACGAGATGCTGACGGCGTTTTTCGCGCTCGATCATGCTCTTTTTAGCCATGAATCTTCGACTTACTCTTGTTTAAAGACACCATTTTCCATCATAGCAGTCTTCTTAAACAGAGTTAACTTTCTCGGTCTCAATCGGAGCCAACTCAGCAGAAGGACACAAATCGGCCAAAGCACAAGCCGCGCATTCCGGTTTGCGGGCTTTGCAGACTGCCCGACCGTGGTAGATTAAGCGAATTGACCAATTTTCCCAATCGGGTTGAGGGAGTAGGCGCATCAAATCCCGTTCAATTCTTACCGGATCGGTTTGTTCCGTTAAGCCCAAACGCTGGCTCAATCGCTTCACATGAGTATCAACCGTCACGCCCTGGTTAATCCCGTAGGCATGGGCTAACACCACATTAGCCGTTTTGCGGGCAACGCCTGGAAGCGTTAATAACTGTTCCATACGCTTCGGCACTTTTCCCCCGTACTCCGTCGCTAGCGTTCGACCGGCCGCCTGAATATTCTTCGCCTTATTGCGATAAAATCCCGTAGAGCGGACTAAACGCTCTAACTCTTCTAGGTCTGCACCTGCCAGCGCCGCCGCATCAGGATAGCGGGCAAATAAATCCGGGGTGACTTGATTGACCCGTTCGTCGGTACATTGCGCCGAAAGAATCGTAGCCACTAAAAGCTGGACGGGCGTCTCGTAATTTAAAGTACAGCGAGCATCGGGATAGAGGCGCTTGAGACGAATTAAAATCTCAAGCGCTCGTTGTTGTTTTGCTGCCCATTGACGTGTAATACTCATTCAAGTTCTATTGAAAGAACTGCTGAAAAAATTCAAGCTGTGCGGTATCTCGGACAATGAGGAATACTCCCAAACCGAGTAAAAGCATTAGCCCGGTTTGCATAACACCATCTTGAATTTTAGAGGGTAACGGTTTGCCCCGCAGACCTTCAATTAACAGAAACGCTAACTGACCGCCATCTAAAGCGGGTAGGGGCAAAATATTCAGAATCGCCAGGTTAACGCTGATAATCGCTGCAAAGAGCAGCAGATTGGCCGAGTCATTTTGAGCAAATTTTGCCCCTTCTTCCACAATTCTGACCGGGCCGCCGACTTGTCCGGCGACGGATTGGAAGTTGGTGACAAGCTGGGCAAATCCTTGGGCGGTTCGCACCACAATATTTTGAAATCGGTCAGCCGCCAAACCCAAAACCTCAAAAGGATTGCTGGGTCTTCGATAAATCGGCGTTCCATTGGGAAACAGTTGAACGCCAATCCGACCTTTACCATCCGCACCCGCTTCGGGGATCACTTGCACAGACAAGCGCTGGCTATTGCGTTCTAGGGTTAATTCTAGAGGTTGGTTCGGACTCGACTGAATTCTTTCCTGTAATAGGGGAATAGATTCAGGGGTAGCATCGAGGGTCTGACCTTCAATTGCGAGAACGACATCCCCAGCTTGAATGCCAGCTTGGGCAGCGGGGGAGGTTTCTGCAAGAACTTCTGGAATTAAAACACCCGGTTGATAGTTAATATTTTCCGGAACGCCTTGCAGACCGATTAAGGCGACTAACACAATATAAGCAAAAACTAGATTGGCGATGACGCCCGCGCTAATCACAATAGCCCGGTCGAGGATGGGGCGATTTCGCAGGAGATTGGGATCGTCGGGAGGAATGGGGCTGTCGGGGTCGTCGTCGGGAAACCCCACAAATCCGCCCAAGGGAAAAGCACGGATGGCGTATTCGGTTTCTGAGCCTTGATATTTCCACAGGATGGGCCCAAAACCGAGGGAGAAACGGTTGGCGTAAATTCCTTGAAGCCGAGCGGCTAGAAAGTGACCCAGTTCGTGAACTAGGATAAGCACTGCTAGCACCGCGATCGCTGCCAAAACGGACATAGAGGTATTTGTTGCAGATTATTTACATACTGTTTCAGTGTAGAACGCTTTGCGATGCTCCAGCCACTCTGGTGACTCATTCTCAAGAGAGAAGATGCGATCGCAGGAGGTGTGAGGAGCGACCGCAACACCCCCTATTTTTAGCTTTTCAGACGTTTTAGCTTTATTCTTGAGGCGGTTTTTTGCGCTTCAAGGGTTTGGGCAATGGCGCGTCTCGCCGTTGGGGTGGGGGCGTGTTAGGAGAAGCCGGTCGATCGCCAGCTCGCGTAGGACGTTGACTTCGGGGTTTACCACCTCCGCCTTTGCCGCGTTTAAACGGCGGCTTCTTCCGACGTTTGGAGGGTAGCGGTGCAATAGACGTTCCTTCTTGAATGACCAGCCGATCCCCTTGGCGTTGAACGTGCAAATCCCAGAAATAGCCGATGGGTCGGCTTTCTAGCACGCCTTTGAGTTTGAGTTTAAACGACTTCGGGCGATCGCCAGTTTTGCGCGGGGCTTGTCGAATTTTGACGACGAGTTCTTCTTTCTCTTGCGAGTAAAAAATTACCTCCCCCCGGATAGAAAAATAACCATCTTTTAGTCGGGGTTGCTCTGTTGTCGTCTCCGCCTCAGACACCGGAGGACTCGATAGGTTCTCCGGTTCCCACACGCCAACAATTTGCATGTGGAGATTGTCTTCTTGTTCGCGGGTTCGGGGATACACCACCCAGAGATGTTCTTGTTCGAGGTCAATATGTTTTCGCACTAAACTCATGACTCGACCGAGGAGAACAGCATTAATCTCTGTTCCATCTGAAGCGAGCAGGGTACCTTGGGTAAATTGATCGACAAGAGGCGTATATTTTCCTCGGACTAAACCAATTGCCCGATACTGTAACGGTTCGCTAGGGGGTGGAATCGGATGAGGACGCAAGGGCGTTAAATCTGGGTCATCTGCTGAAGGATCTTCAGGAGAAGGGTCTGCTGAAGGATCTTCAGGAGGGGTAGCCAGTTCAGTTTCGGGTTCAGACGCAACCGATGAGATGGACTCGTCTTGGGGAGGATTCCCCTTGGGGTCTAGCGTGTCAGTTGGCTGAGACGTAGGATCTTGATTAGGCTGGGATATTGGATCGGGAGAGGAACTCATAAGCTTGAATTCAAGCGGCCAGCAAGATTG
>JAAHGE010000004.1 GCA_010672635.1 Desertifilum sp. SIO1I2
GTTTGTCCAAAGCAGCACCACCCGCTGGAGTAAATCCTTGACTTCGAGCTAAACCGATCGCTCCAGCTAAATCTAATTGTTAATTAAACATAAACTCGTGTCGCTGAAAATTTGTGAAGTCGGGAAGCCATAATCCTTGCCAAAACAGTTGATAACGTCGGGAATTCAACCATTTTTCTAGGTTTATTCGAGATAGTAATTGATGTTCTTGTTCTTCGGATGCTTTATAAATTAAACGAGTGTACTGCTTGGAAACAATATCACTTTGATCCCAAACACGCTATATCAATGCTAAACGTCCACCTGGCTTGAGAATACGGCAAGTAATTAATATTAATTAATCCACAAAAAATCCCCCGGTTGCTGACCGTGGGGAACTTTAATAACAGAGGGGGCAGATAGCCCCCTGTTGTGGTTGTTAGGCGCTGACTTGATTGACCAATGTTTGGGTTGGTTTTTCGACCAGCAGTTGTTGATAGAGGTGGCTGAGTTGTGAGGCGACGCCTGCCCAACTAAATTTGTCTTCAACGCGTTTTCTGGCAGCTTTACCCAGTTGCGATCGCCATTCGGAATTCATTAAGATCCGGTCGATAGCTTGAGCAAAGGCGGCCTCATCTTGGGGAGGCGCAAGCAAGCCGGTTTCTTCAGGAACGACGGTAAATTGCAGTCCGCCGACATCGCTGGCGACAACGGGGGTACCGCTGGCCATTGCTTCGATTGCTACTAGCCCAAAGGGTTCGTAGTGACTGGGAACGACACAGACATCTGCGGCGGCGTAATACATGGGTAACACTTCATCGCCCAAGCGACCGGGGAAGGTGGTAAAGTCCCTCATGCCTAGTTCGTCTACAATGCCTTCAATGCGATCGCGCTCGATGCCGTCGGCAGCTCCCGGACGAGAACCCCCCCCAATAATCAGTTGTAGGTTTGCATCGCCCCGCAGTTGCGACTGTCCAACCGCCCGAACGAGCGTTTCAATCCCTTTGCGGGGGTCGAAACGACCGACATAGAAGACTAAACGACGATCGGGCGCAATGCCCAATTGAGCGCGGGCGGCTTCGCGGGAGATTGATCCAAAGCGATGAATATCGGTGCCGCAGGGAATAATATCGATACTGCCTTTGGCGGACACCAGTTCGCGCATGTGTTGTTTTTCTTGCGGGCTGGTGGCGACGATTCGCTCTGCGGATTCGAGAACTGCTTTTTCAGCATTCAAGCGGGTTGTGGCAATCAGGGGAATCGTTGAAATGGATTTGTATTTAACGGCCCCTAGCGAGTGGTAAACATGAACTTGTGGGATATTTAGAACTTTCTTGAGTTCCATTCCCACCCACGCCGATAGCCAGTAGTTGGTGTGAATGAGGGTGTATTGTCGCCCTTCTTTTCTCTGGAATTTTAGAAATTCCTCAACAAATGTACTGCAATATTCAAAAATTTCTTGGCGCGGGACAAAGGCTTCCGGCCCGGCAGTTAACCGAATCGTTCGACAACCTGGACTGTGTTCAACAATCGTGGCGTCAGCGGCGTTAGCTTTACGGGTAAACATATCCACTTGCCACCCTTGTTTGGCAAGGGCTTCGCCAACTTGGCGAACGTAAACATTTTGTCCGCCAGCTTCTTCTTTGCCAATTTCAATTGCCGGATCTCCGTGAACAGAGATAAGTGCAATCCGTTGTTGATTTTGAGCAACCATAGTTTCGCGATTGAATTGGTAGGTCGTACAACAGGGCCCGATTAAAGGGCAAATAACCGACCACTCACTCCTTCTTAATTGAATAAGATTATTATATCTCATTTATGTCGATTGCACTCCATCAAAAGTGAGAAACCCGTTAGGGTAGGGGTAATGAATGAGCGGTCAATCTGATTGAAAATGGGGATCGTTTCCTCGATAATTGTGAGGAAAAGCCTCTAATCCTGGGGGTTTTACATCCTTGATAAGTCCTGACATTAACAATGACTCATTTAGCACTGACGCGGTTTCTGGATGAACGAGGAATCCGGGTTTCCTCGGAGGAAAAGCAGTTCATCCTCCAAAAGATGCATTCTCCAAGTGGGGAAGGACATTTGTATGCGGATGCAATTTTTGAAGGGGGAGGGATGCGCGGCCTCGCATTTGTTGGCGCATTACGCTGTTGCACAGATTTGGGTTTGCAGTGGAAAAAACTAGCAGGAACTTCTGCGGGTGCAATTACTGCGGCTCTATTAGCAGCCAATTTACCCATTACCGAATTAGAGGAAATTCTAGGCAATTTTGATTACATGAAATTCTTGTCTCGCAAGACGAGTCCGTTGATTTTCAATGGCGATCCCCGCAACGATTTGCGATCGCCATTTCGGATGCTTTTCTGCTTGGTATTGGCAAGACAGTTGGGTCAATATTCTGCGGAACCCTTTCGCAATTGGTTGCAACAAATTCTGGCACACCAGGGAATTCACAGCTTTCAAGACATTCAAAAAACTAAAAGCGATCGCCAACTCAAGGTGGTAGTTTCTGATATTAGCCGGGGAGAGATGTTAGTCTTACCGGATGCGCTCGATCCGAGGGTTCCAGCTTTGAGCGATCGCCACAAGCAGTTTCGCGAACAAATCCTCAGCAAATCTGCACTACAGTACCCAGAACAGATGAGCGTGGCAGAAGCGGTACGCCTCTCGATGAGCATTCCGCTCTTCTTTGAACCGGGAAGGTTAGGCGACTCTTGGATTGTGGATGGTGGAATTTTAAGCAATTTTCCCCTGTGGATCTACGACGTTCAACCCCGCCCCGGACAGTCGGTGGCTCCTGCGCCCCGCTGGCCGACCTTTGGCTTTCGGCTGGTGGATAGTACAATCGGACAGGTTTCGGAGATTCAAGGCCCTTTAGATGTGTTTGCGTCTACGATTCGGACGATGATGAATGCTCGCGATCGCTATCATCTACGCGAAATCGATCGGGGTCGGGTGATTAATCTAGATATTACGGAGGCGAGCGTCACCCCTACCCAGTTTAACCTAACGGCCGACGAGAAAGTCAACCTTTATTGTCTCGGCTATCACTGGACAAAAAAATTCTTCCTAGAACAGTGGAGTTGGGCAGAACACCTGAAAAAACGCGGCTTTAGTCCAACTGGAGAGTGCCTTTAAAAAAAAGCGCGATCGGCAGTTGCCAGGTCATACTTAAGGCTGATATAATCTATGATTACTGCCGCAAGGAGAGGTGGCTGAGTGGTCGAAAGCGGCGGATTGCTAATCCGTTGTACGGTTTAGGCCGTACCGAGGGTTCGAATCCCTCCCTCTCCGTTCTAAAAACAGTGCTGAGTAGAAAGTGCTGAGTGCTGAGTGGGTTTCTGAGTGCTGAGTAGAAAGTGCTGTTGCTTTAGCTTCTGCGTAGCAGTGTGCTGAGTGGGAAATACAGAGCTGAGTGAAAAGCGCTGTGGCTTTAGCTTCCGCAGAGAGTGCTGAGTGGGTTGAATAGCAACTCCAACTCAGCACGATTGAAAAGCACTTTGCTACCAATGGGCTTAACGTTCAAATAGACCGCCGAAGTTGTAGCCGACACCCACTAGGATGCCGAACTTGGTGCTATCGCCTAGGAAAGCAACGTTGGCGCTTCCGGTAGCAGTTAGTTGGGGGGTGAGGGGGAAATCTACCCCACCCGTTAACATTGGGCCGACGCGACCGCTAAAGTCAAACGCGACCCCACCCCCAACAAACGGTGCAAAAGCAACCGGATCGAAGGGTTCCCGCCCCACAATTAGGTCATAGGTGATCGGAACCAAAAGGCTAACCCGGTTGTTGACAATCAGCGAAGGACGGACAGAAAGGTTTTGGGTAAAGCCAATTTTACTGACGGCTGCAAAGCCAAAACGACCGATAGCACTATCTCCGCCTACGCCAATATTGGCACCGATCCCCACGTAGCTGACTCCACCGCTTAACTGTCTGGGTTCGACGCCTTGGGCGATCCTGACCTCAGAAAGTTGAGCCAGTTCGGGAACGGGGGTAAAGACGGGTTGTTCGCTGAGGCTGGCGGCGTTCGTGACGCTGGTTCCGGGGAAGGGGATCTCGGTCGTTGCTGGAGATGCAGGTTCGCTCTCGATTTCTGCAACTGTACTGAGTTCTGGACTTAAGGGTTCAATCTCTTGCGCGATCGCACACAAACTACCTCCTAAAAGGCTAGCTAGCGCGGCGCTTAGGGGCAAAAACCAAGTTAGGTGTCTCATATCACTCCTCAACCAAATTGGATTTAATGGCGATCGCCATCGATCGCAGACTCGATAGGTTTAACCTTGCAGAGCTTGCATTGCTTCAACCACCTGTTGGGAAACAAAAGGCAAGATAGCTTCATTTTTACTCTGGGTTTTTCCCTCTGTAAATACAACCAGTAAATAAGGTTGCAAACCGGGAATCTCAATATAAGCGCTATCGTGGCGAACTTGTGAGGTTAACCCCGCTTTTGACCAGAGGTTGGCGTTTGCGGGCACGCCTTGACCGAAAAATCCGGTGACTTGGTTTTCCGGATCGTTCTCCAGAACAGTTGGATCGAGCGATCGCTTCATCAACGCCATCATCTTTTGGGAAGCCTGGGAGGAGACTGCAACCCCTCCAATAATGCTGTGTAAGAGGCGGGCTGTTGCGTCTGTGGTTAGCATATTGCGGTTTTCCATCATTTCGCCCAAAAAAGCCCGTTCGCGCCCGTAAGCTCCATCTCCCCAGGTCTTTTGATTAACGTTTATACTTTCTAATTCCGCCCATCCCAGGGTTTTGAGATAGCGGTTGACAATATTGCGCTGCGACTTCCAGGTTTCAAAGGGGGCTGACGGCAATTCTGGACCGCCTGTGGTGCCCGTTAGCACATCAACAACGAGAGCAGTAGCGTCATTGCTAGAATCGACAATCATGTCGCGGATGGCGCGTTCGAGTTCTGGTGAAGGCTGAATCATTTTTTTGTCCACCCACTCGTACACTGCCACGAGATAAAACAATTTAACGATACTGGCCGGGTAAATTCGCTCGACGCCGCGATAGCTGTAACCGCGCACGGGATGCTTCCAGAATTCTTCCGGGGATAGCGCCCCACCCGTGTTGACGGGGACAGGCGGATCGTAGACAATCCAAGTCATTGCAATTTGGTTGCGGGCGAGTTGGGGAAATTCAGCCCAGGTCGTTTCAAGAATGCGATCGCCCAATTGTTGGAGTTGTTCGTCTTTGCGGAAAAAGGTCATTGTTGTTGGGTAGAAAAGGTCTTATGGTGTCTGTTGCTTCAGTGTCTCAGAGTGCGATCGCTCTGGAGTATGTTTGCCAAAGAAATCTCGATCTCTATGATTCTCCAGAGTGCGAGAGGCTGGCAACTCAAGCTGCCGCCGGACGGCATCTCAAATTGGCGCGATGCGACTGCACAGCGGCGGTTGAAGTGCGCTTGTGCGAAGATGATTATCCCGGTTGGTTGTCTTTAGCCGATCTCGAAAAGTTGACAGAAGCAACAGTACCCTATCAAGCGGTGGCGCGATCGCGATCGGAGATTGAGGCGAAGTTACCAGAGGCGATCGCCTTTACTCAAGCCGCAATGCAACACCCCAATGACTATCTGTGGGGCGGTACGGTTGGACCGAATTATGATTGTTCGGGCTTAATGCAAGCGGCGTTTGCCTCGGTGGGAATTTGGTTGCCTAGAGATGCCTATCAACAAGAAGCGTTTACCGAACCTGTTTCGCTGGATGCTTTAGAACCGGGCGATTTAATTTTCTTTGGTACTCCTGAAAAAGCTACCCATGTCGCCCTGTACTTGGGAGAGGGTCGCTATATTCATAGTTCCGGGAAAACGCAAGGCCGCAACGGGATCGCGATCGATCCGCTATGCGATCGCGGGGATGCCGTCGTGCAAGCCTACTTTAAACAGTTGCGCGGGGCCGGTCGAGTGGTTTGCAGCTATTGCCCAACTTAGCGTTGGGGTCGGGGATTCTGGACTGGCGGCTTGATGGGTGCGAGTTTCAGTTGGCGAATGGCGATGCTAGCTGACTGGGAAACATAACCGATGGGATCTTTTAAGGCGCGTTGCAGGAAAGGAAGCGCTCGCGGGGAGTGAATGCTACCCAAGGCCATAATTGCAGCTTGGCGGACTTTGGGCTTTGCGTCTTGGCTGAGTTTGCCCAAGATTGGGATCAGCAAATCGCTGTTGCTACGCAGTCGGTTGCGCTTGATGAGGTTGCCTAGGGCGATCGCCACTGACTGACGCACATCAGGGCTGGCGTGACGGGCATAATTGATTAGTTGGGAAAGCTTACCCACTTGTCCGGTTTCTCCCCACCCTAAAACCTGCTGGCACAGTTCGTAAGGCTGCAAAGTTGCGGTTTGTTCGGGTTCTTGAACGATCAGAATGGGAGATTCGGAGATGGGAACTGGCGGCGGCGCGATCGTGGGATTCATCAGCGCTGCGGATTCCACAACGGGGGCTTGGGGGAGAACGGCGACTAAAGCCGCCTGGTTGCTCTCAATTTTGGAAATGTCGCTCTCTTCGGGATCGGGAATCATTTCGTACTGCTGGCGCAGGTTTTGCACGAGTTCCTCAACTCGACCCTCATAGCTGGCTTCTGGGGGGGTGGAGACGGAACCCCATTCGGGATTCAGTAAATCGGCGGATTCAACGACGGGCGATTGAGGGAGTATGGCTTCGAGGGCTGCTTGGTTGCGTTCGACTTTAGGAATGGGGGGCGCGTCAGGATCGAGAAGCGTTTCCTGCTGCTCGTGCAGATGTTGCTGAATCTCGCTGATTCGTCCTTCGTAGCTGTTTTCTGGGACATCGGTCGGACGATCTGTAGCCCTGCGTAGCTCTTGAATTTGCCGTTCGTAGTCGGCTCTAACTTGTTCGAGGGTTTGCTGGGTGCGGGAAAGTTCGGCTTCGTATTGCGATCGCGTGGCTTGGATTGCCTGTTGAATCTGGGCTTCTTGGTTGCTTTGCAACTCGGCGATCGCGTTTTGGGCCTGGGTGAGTTGGGCTTCGTAATCTTGCTGGATCGGGACAATCGCTTGCCGCATCCGGGTTTCGTGTTTTTTCTCCAACTCTTCGATCGCTTGGCGCGTCTGTTCTACATGTTCGCGACGTTGCTGTCCAAGCCGTCTTTCTAAAAGTTGATAGGCGATCGCCACGCCAGCCAAAAAGCCGATCAGCAGGGCGAGCAAGATAAACACAATCATCCGTAAACCTTCCTCAACAGACAACATCACTCCTCAATTCATATCATTATATTGGCTGGCAAATACGGGAGGTTCTCTGAAAAATCACCAGCAGATTTGCATCAATTTGTTAATGGATTCTTAACAAAAATTAATACATAAATTCCTTTTTACCCTGTTAAGCGGGATTGAAAATGAACTTTTCTAAAGCCCTCCCCGAATTCTGTAAAGTTATACCCCGGTCGTGCGTAAAATATGAGCTTAAGTTCATCACGATCGTTTCACAACGCGAGGAATAATAAATATGGCCGATCCAAGAAATATGGAAGTCGTAAAACCTTACAACGGCGATCCGTTTGTTGGACATCTTTCAACCCCAATTTCGGATTCTGATTTTACGCGAGCTTTTATTGGCAATCTTCCCGCTTACCGCAAAGGACTGTCTCCCTTCCGGCGCGGCTTAGAGATTGGGTTAGCACACGGTTACTTCTTGCTAGGCCCTTGGGTTGTATTTGGTCCGTTGCGCGACTATCCGGGTGCGGCTAACCTGGGTGCTTTAATCTCCGCCGTAGCTCTGATTTTAATTGCAACGGCAGGGATGTCCGCTTACGGCTTCGTTACCTTTAAAGAACAAGATAACCCCCAAGGGTTGACCCCCAAAGTCTCCGACCGTCTGAAAACCGACGAAGGCTGGAGCGAATTCACCGGCGGTTTCTTCCTCGGTGGTACGGGTGGCGCGTTTGTAGCTTACTTCCTGTTGGAAAACTTTGAAGCTGTAGACGCGATTTTCCGTGGATTAGTCAATCGTTAGACTTGAGCGAGATCGCTCAATTGAGAACCTTGTGCCAATCGTGTCTGAGGGTCTGACGGTGTAGAGTGTCTAAGGCTTTGCAGCTTCAGATCCTTCCTAACTTTTGTTAAGTCTTTTGAGAACTTACAAATTAGGACGCGGGCTACAGTAAAATCCACTTGGAACGTTGTCATTCTACATAGGAAGAAACATTTATGACAGGCGATTACGCTGCTTCTTTCTTGCCTTGGATTTTGATTCCTGTTGTATGCTGGCTCATGCCTTTAGTGGTCATGGGACTGTTATTTATCTATATCGAAAGTGACGCTTAATCCTCGGAAAAATCTTTCCTAAGATGGATTGCTAATCCCTACTTTTATGTAGGGATTTTTTATGAATGGCTGAGACTTTCTATCAGCAAATTGGGAGTTCAATTCTAAACACGGTTCCTTCGCCTAAGACTGATTGACAGCGTAAGAAACCACCATGTTTCTCGCAAATAATTTGCTGGCTGATCGATAAGCCTAAGCCAGTACCTTTACCGACAGGTTTTGTGGTAAATAGGGGTTCAAATAAACGAGCTTGTACCTCTGGAGGCATTCCGCTACCATTATCGGCAATCTGAATAATAGCTTGGTTCGGTTCAAGGGTTGTAGAAATTGAAATGGTTGGCTGAAATCCTTGAGTATCTAGGGGCGAGCGTTCTTCTTCTAGGGCGTCAATCGCATTGGCGAGCAGGTTCATAAAAACCTGGTTCAGTTGGCCGAGATAGCATTCAACTGGGGGTAAATCGCCATAATGTTTAAGAACCTGAATTGCCGATCGCTTCTGGTTCGCTTTTAAGCGATGCTGCAAAATCAGGAGCGTGCTTTCTAAGCCTTCGTGAATATTACAGGCCACTTTGGTTGTGGTATCGCAGCGATAAAAGTTGCGTAAAGACACGCTTAAGGCGGCGATGCGGTCGATCCCAACTTTCATCGAAGAAAGCATTTGGGGGAAGTCTTCGATCAGATAGGCTAAATCGATTTCTTCTGCATGATCGCTAATTTCAGGAACGGGGTTGGGATAGTGTTTTTGATAAAGCCTGAGATGATTGAGAAGGTCGGTGTTATAGTCTTCTGCGTATTTAAGGTTGCCAAAGATAAAGCCGACGGGGTTATTGATTTCGTGCGCCACCCCTGCGAGGAGTTGACCGAGGGTTGCCAGTTTTTCGCTTTGGACGAGATGAATTTGCGCTTGCTGGAGTTGATGCAAGGCTTGGGTGAGTTCGGCGGTTCGGGCAGTAACGCGGGCTTCTAGTTCTTGGGTGAGGGCTTGGAGGGCGGTTTCGGCGGCTAGGCGTTCGGCAATTTCTTGTTGGAGTTGTCCATTTTGTTTATCGAGTTCTTCTTGGGCGAGTTGGCGGCTTTCTTCGGAGAGGACTAGCCACCAGGAGGCGATCGCAACCAATACCAGAAAAACGGCGTAGAGTTGGAAAAAGCTCAGTTGCACTTGGGCCGTTGCTTCAACCAATGGGGCGACTTGTTGGGTGTAAAACCACCACAACACGAGGGCGATAAACCCAGAAATGCTGCTGAAAATTAATAGGAATGAGAGCAGCCGCTGACCGATGTGAGGCGAGATTTTTTGAGTATATAGGGTTTGCAGTTGGGCAACCCAAGGATGGTGTTGGTTGGGCTTGCAGCTATCGTGGCAGCGGGCATCTAGGCTGCAACACAGCGAACAAATGGCGGTATCGTAGATTGGGCAATAGGCCATATCTTCCGGTTCGTAGAGGTTTGAGCAAATACCACAAGCGATCGCGGTTTCGGAGGTTTCGTGGAAGTGGGTGTTTTCTCTGGCAATGTAATATTTGCCCTGGGTGAGAATGGCAATTACAGGCGATAGGATAAAGGCGACGCCGAGGGCGATGAAGGAAGAGAAGGCTTGGGCGGTGCTGCCAAATGTGCCTAAAAAAGCAGCGATCGCGATGACGGAAGCCACTAGCATTGACCCGAAACCCACGGGGTTAATGTTGTAAAGGTAGGCGCGCTTAAATTCAATATAGGAGGGGCTAAAGCCGAGGGGTTTGTTGATGACCAAATCGGCGACTAAGGCCCCTACCCAGGCAATCGCAATATTAGAGTAAAGACCGAGAACGGCGTCTAGGGTGGCAAAAACGCCCAATTCCATTAACAAGAGTGCGATCGCTACGTTAAAAACTAACCAAACTACTCGTCCGGGGTGAGAGTGGGTGAGGCGCGAAAAGAAGTTAGACCACGCCAGCGATCCGGCGTAGGCGTTGGTGACGTTAATTTTAATTTGCGAAACAATTACAAAAAAGGTAGCAACCCCCAGAACAACTTCCGGGTGATTGAAGATCGCCTCAAATCCCACAAGGTACATTTGAATGGGTTCGTGCGCTTTAGCAAAACTCACGCCTTGGCTGACGGCTAAAGCAGCCAGAAATGCCCCTCCGAGTTGTTTGGCTGCCCCCAATACAATCCAACCCGGCCCGGCTGCAATAGCCGCGATCCACCATTGACGGCGATTTTCCGGCTGGCGATCGGGTAAAAAGCGCAAATAGTCTACTTGTTCGCCAATCTGAGCAATTAAGGAAAATGAAACAGTTGCCGCCGAACCAAACAGCAGAGGATTAAAGCTTGCACCGCTAGGCGATTCTCCAGCAAAGTTAACCCATTGATGCAGGGCTTGAGGGTCTTTACAGAGAATAAAAACATAAGGAGAAATCATCAAAATCAACCAGATCGGCTGCGTCCAAAATTGCAACTGGTTAATTAAGGTGACGCCAAAAAAGACAAGGGGAATGATAATTAAGGAGCAAATAATATAGCCAAGCCACAGGGGAAGGTGGAAATAAAGTTCTAGCGCCTGGGCCATGATTGCCGCTTCTAGGGCAAAGAAAATAAAGGTAAAGGAGGCATAAATTAAAGAGGTAATGGTCGATCCGAGATAGCCAAAGCCTCCCCCTGTGGCTAGCCTAAGATTCTATTTTAGGCAGAGTTATTCAGTTTGATAGGTGTTGTGCAGCTTAAGCTCCCGGTTGACGCAGCCATCAGGAAATATAGATGCAAAGCTGAAATTTTCAGGTAATTCAATTTCGCATTCTTTAGAACAAAGTTCCTTGAATTACATCAGATTGAGGAGTTTTTGGTTTAGGTGGCCAAAAGACACCGAGTACAACCCATGTGTTATACGGAAACACTGTGCCCATAAAGAAACGGGTATCTTTGCCTTCGTTACATAGTTCATCAAGGAATTTGCGGCGAACGTTCAAAGCGGCTTGCTTTTCATCACCTAAACGATCTACTTCCTTCAGCCAGAGTACCCCTAGCTCCCAATCTTCGATCATCGCATTATGAGGTCTGCTGCTGTCGTTGCATTCAAAGACGTAACTAAACTTGTAGGGTATCTTGCGAAGCGGCTTCTGAACAGGTCCAAAAAGAGTTAACTGGTCAAACAGGGTCTGCCATTCTGGTTTCCATTCGGGATCAGCAAGTTCTATCTTCAAATCAAGTACTTTTGTAGGTTGCACAATACCAAGCGATACGCGCTCAGCCTCATGCAACTCTCGTAATTGCTTCACTGTATAAACTGGGACTGAATCAATAATCTGACGACGTTCCCTCCATCCATTTTTCGTAGAGAGCGGTTCTCCTAAAACACGGAGTGTATCCAAAATCGGTTTTCTGCTTTCCTTCCTCCGATCATTACCAGCTCCATGTGGGAATAAATCAACTTCTATCCATTGATATTTTCTGAATTGTTGATTTCTTGGTCTATAATCGATAGTCAATTGGATAAAGTCTTACCCACTCACCCTGCTCAGTTATACCAGCCGTACAAACAAGCTCTTGATACCCTCTAGATGGATGTGGGTAGGTCATTACGGTTATAAGAACTTTAGTTCTAGTGGCTTGGTTACTCATGTTGAATATCCCAAGTGTTTAATTGGCATATCAATTGAAGTTGCCAAATGTTGAGCTAAAACATTCCGATGACAGCAACTTGGATTAGCTTCCATACAAACTAAGACGCTAGGCTCCGATTGCAACAGTCTAATTACATTAGCTAAATCTTTTTCGCAGGAAGGCAAATTCAAACGGTAATTCTCAAACAACTTTATGTATTGATTTTCAGAATCTATACATTCACGCTCTGAACCCGATATCCCCAAGCCGGGAAAGTGTTGATAGTCTATATTGAGGGAACTACATAAGCGAGATAGAGTACTTTTATGGAATCCATACCGGCGCGAGATAGGATTGTATCGCACATCAATTAACCGAGATATACCGGACTCCATAAGGAGATTCAGAAACTCATCAACAGTTTTTCCTTCATAGCCAGCAGTATAAATACATCTCTTGGCAACTGGGCGTTTTTCTTTTCTTCCACTGAGAAGTTCACTATTGATCGTGAACCAAGAGTATTTGTCATAGACTAGTCTTATCAACTTCTGTCCAGATAGCTTTCCATAGGTTGCAATAATTTGACAAATATCTTTACTAACATCACTAGCCAATGTTATATCTAACTCTTCTCCTAAAGCAGTCAGTCTCCAACAATTATCAGTCCCTTTTTCTAAGAAACCATTGCGGATGAGTGAATCAGTTTCCTGATTAAGAGTAAAAGAGTAGGGACCGTATCGATATGGAATAAATTGATAAAATGTTTTGCCTCCATGAGATGGTGTCTCATAAGACAATAAAAAAGCCCACTTCATCATTTGCGTGTTAGAGGCTGTACCCCCAACTTGCTGAAGTATCATCAGTAAAGCTTTTTGCCGATTTAGCACCTTATCAATCTCGATCTAGTTTATTTGTACTATATTGTCCCACAAAACGGTTTGAGAGCTAATCTAGCGCCAGGATAGCTCCCTATTCTACCTCACGAGCTTTTCAGTGTTGAACTTGGTGGTTAAAATTCTGAAAAGTTTCTAATTTCTCTGGATTTGCGCCGACAGCAGCACGACACTACGTTGATGCGGATGTATAAAGCTTATCGGCGGGTGTTCGAGGATATTTGCTGTCACACAACTCCACCTTTATCCCGCTTATGTGAGGCACAGTGAAGCCGCGCTAGAATGGGCGGGAATGCCGTCCGAGCCAATACTCTTCGACTGAGCACATCATTGGCTCCGGGTTCGGGTGGCTCATCTTGAGGGAGAAGTGACATGGAAAAGCCAGCAAAGAACACGATTTGCCTTTGGTACGATGGCACTGCCGAGGACGCAGCGCGGTTTTACGCCGAGACCTTTCCTGATTCGTCCATCGATGCGGTGCACCACGCACCAGGGGACTTTCCATCGGGGAAGCAAGGGGATGTGTTGACTGTCGAATTTACCGTGATGGGAATTCCCTGCCTCGGACTTAATGGCGGATCTGCGTTTAAACACAATGAAGCGTTCTCGTTTCAGGTCGCAACCGTTGACCAGGCTGAAACGGATCGCTACTGGAATGCGATCGTCGGCAACGGCGGACAGGAGAGTGCGTGTGGCTGGTGTAAGGACAAATGGGGATTATCCTGGCAGATTACACCGATCGCCCTGACGAAAGCGATCGCAGATCCCGATCCTGCTGCCGCCAAGCGTGCGTTCGAGGCGATGATGCAGATGAGAAAGATCGACATTGCTGCAATCGAAGCGGCGCAGCGCGGTTAAGCTTATGCCAGATCAACTTGCACCAGAAATCGAACTGCTACGCGCAGCGCTATAGAATTTCTACATACCCTTCTGTTCCATGCACGCGAATTCGTTGCCCATCTTTAATTCGTTGGGTCGCACGATCGACTCCAACTACTGCTGGTAAGCCATATTCGCGGGCGATTACCCGTGGCGGAGTGAGTTTTTCATAGTGTTTGTACTCATCTTTCCGCTTGTTGATGATTGAGTAATCCAAAATTTACTTACAGCAGTCCTAATGCTTGAAAACTGCGACGAGTGACTTCTAATCGCTTGGCAGCATCTTGCGAATTCAGTATCACAATATTCGTGGCAAAAAAGTAGACATTGTTGTTCTGCTCCAGATAGCCCACAATCCAGCCAACATTGGG
This sequence comes from Desertifilum sp. SIO1I2, assembly GCA_010672635.1. Classification (GTDB taxonomy): domain Bacteria; phylum Cyanobacteriota; class Cyanobacteriia; order Cyanobacteriales; family Desertifilaceae; genus Desertifilum. The sequence continues at coordinate 13,997 of JAAHGE010000004.1, forward strand.
ATTGACGCTATTGATCCAACCTGTCTTGCCACGCAGAGTGTAATCTGGCGTTTTCTCAATAATCATGATGTCTTTGACCAGATCGATCGCACGTTGCGAAAAAGGTAAATCATTTTGCTCTAGTTGTCGTAAAAACTCAATCTCTTGCTTTGGCGTAATCTGCAATGGACCATCCAACCAGAAATGATCGATGCGATCCGGTGTGCCAATCTGCTGATTCCCGTAGCCCACTTGCTCAACAAACTTCTGCATTCGTTCGTGTCCATTTTTGCGGGCGAGGACTTGATAAAACCAAACTGTAGAATCTTTGAAGGCTTGACGCAGATTGGTATCTCGATTCCAGGTTGGAATTTCGCGAGTAATGCCATCCCAGGTTAATACTGTAACATCATCTCGAATGACTCCTGTTTCAAGGGAGATGAGCGCATTCAGGATCTTAAACGTAGAGGCAGGAAAAAAGGCAGTTGTGTTGCGAGATGGATTGTGTTCGTAGAAGCGTTGATTGTTTTTATCGTAAATGACGATCGCACCATCTACTTCTACTTCCCGAAACACTCGATCCAAGTCAGGAGTTTGGGCGATTTCACCAACAGGAGTAGTCTGGATAGGTGCGGTTTGCAACCCTGGAGAACTAGACAAAGCCGAGCGTGCTGCAAGACCGATCGGACTACAAATTAACAGCAGTGCGAGCGCATTACTAATAAGTCGGAAGGGTCTGATGAACTTAGGTAAGTGCATTTTTTCCTCACAATAGTTGAACTTGCAGGACTACACTGAAAGTGATGAAGATTCCTGAAAATAGCGAAATGATGTCTTGGAATCTGCCATCAACTCAATCTATTAACCAACGTTCTTGATACTTTGTCGCTAACTTTTGGTAGGCGTGCGATCGCGCGAATCGTGCCGCGAATGTTGATGTGTTGGGTGTGATGGTCTCAATGAATAATTCTTTGTTCGGGAATGGGGAGGATAACCAGATGCAAGATGACAGCAATGCTCAGAGCGATCGCAAACACCATCACCCAGTAAACCTCTGGTAACTCAGAAACACAGATGTATCGTAGTTACAACTTGTTTTACACAGATTGCGACTTGCATCAGCCAAGCGCGACCATCTACCCATCCACTCATAGTTTACCCAGTCGATCGATTCGATACTGTTTCGGAGTGATGCCTGTCAGTTGGCGAAATTGTTTGCTCAAATGGCTGTGACTGTTGAACCCGCATAAAAGGGCAATGTCGATGATGGAGCGATCGCCCTCTTTCAATAACTGCTTTGCCCGTTCGATGCGTTGTTGCAGCAGATATTGATAGGGAGTGGTGCCAACAGATTGTTTGAATAGATCGATGAAGTGAAACTGACTTATACCCAGTTGATTCGACAGGTCAGCCAGTTTGATATCGCGATCGAGGTGTTCTTGAATATAGTTCAGGATGTGTAACAGTTGACGCTGAGACAATCCTCCCTTGTAAGCGGGAAGCTGTACTTTCGTGTTGGCAATTCACTTGATCAGACAATATGCCAA
>JAAHGE010000040.1 GCA_010672635.1 Desertifilum sp. SIO1I2
TGGTGGAGATTCCCACTGCCAAAGATAGCACCAGAGCGATTAAGAATTGAAGCTTTTTCATAGGACAAGCTGTTGAGAAAGTTACAGAAATTATTGAGCAAATTGAGGATTATTTTAAGCGCCTCATCTCTCAATTGTTCTGCATGGTTATTACGCATGATTATTTTTTCTTTCAGGATAATTTTTAATTGATTTTTGGCGATTTTAGATGACTCAATCTCGGAATCTTATACAGCCATGCAGTAGTTTATACCCGGTCAATTATCGACATAATTAACGAGGGTATAAAACAATAAACCATCCAATTTTCTATTCTATATAGGAGTACAATCAATTTTTAGGAATTGTCAAATTTTTGTAAAAATTGCAATAAAACATCAATAAGAGTTTGAAGGAGAAAGCAAGGGCGATCGCTCGATTCAATCCTTTCGTCGCCTTGGCATTCAATCTCGCAAACCGATGTCAACTCATGCTTGCAGCACTAGGCTCAAGTCAAAGTTAAGAGCGAGTCTTCAATCAAAGGCAATTGAAAGCATTATTAAAAATATCCAATTGATTGAATAGGCCCCTCGATCCTATCTCTCAGGAAATTTTGATGAAATCACCCTATTGAGTGAGATCGCTCAAGTTCGTGAAGTGTAAAGAATCAGTCACAATCTCTTTGAGATCGGTGCTTGTCTCTAGCTGAGTTGCCGCAATCAGCAGTTTTGCCAATTCGCCAAATCCTAAACCCTCTGCGGATTGGGTAATATAGCGCGGACGCTCGCTTAAGCGATCGAGATATTCTCGGACATTCGCAACGCCTACCGAATGGGGAAATAGATCGCGATTGAATAAGCTACTATCATTGGGGCTATCTCCCACCGTCACAACTTCCGAAACCGATACATTTGGAAAATAATGCCCCAGAACTTGCAACAACCCCTTAGCCTTTTCTCGATCTGCGGGTTTGATATGGCATTGAACCGAACTGTAGGTGAATCCCCAACCCGCTTGTTGAGTGCGATCGCGCAAACGATCTAAAATATCGGGAGACAGACCTGCCACATCAAATGTCCAATCGGTAAGGCGAAAAGCATTATCAATCGATTCTTGCAGTTGGGGAAACTCCGCTTGCAGTTGGCGGAACATCTCCTGAAGTTGCTGGCGATGCGTCTTTAAATCGGCAATGGGGGTTAAGAGAATAGGTTGCTCGCTATTGGCCTGATAAAATAGACCTCCATTTTCCGCGATCGCGCCTGCAATCGGTAAATAACTCACCAAACCGCTGACCCAACCCGCCGAACGCCCTGTGACAATTAAAACAGACTGTCCGACTGCGGCTAAATCAAGAAACGACTGTACCAACGCTGGGGTAAACTTCCCCCCTACTGTCAGCGTTCCATCCATATCCGTCGCTACCAAACGAATCGCCTGAAAAACCTGTAAGATTTGACGATTCCAACAGGAATCGTGACTGAGATTGTTCATATTTAGCAAAGTTTTATGGGGTTCGCACCCACTCAGTTTAAGTTCAATACGCAAAGATGATTAAATTAGGGCATTGTCTCCCGAAGGCGCGTCCTAAACGCCCGTTATTGCATCTGCAAAAGTCCTATGAGCAAATTGTCTCCAGATCAACGAAACTACCTCTACTTGCTTGAAGCAGAACGAGTCGGCATTCACAAGTCGATTTTAGCGGCGTTGTATCAGGTGCAACAGCAACCTACCTTAAGTAATGGAGACAAGGGGTTAGGTATTTCTCCAGCGAACCGCATTCGTTTAGAAGAAGTCAGTAGCTTTGTTGGACAAGTCCAGTATGCTGCCAATACTCTGCGCGCCATTACCGATACATTAACCAGTAAAGGCTGGCAAGCCGATAACCTCTGGGATGCTAGCAACGGCTACCATACGCGATCTTTTATTGAAGCGATCGCCACAGGCTACACCCCCACCGCCAACATCCCCGCCGCTTGCCAACTCGAACCCTGCAACGCTCAAGCCCTGTGGCAAGCCTACCTCAACGATCTAAACACGGACTTTCAATTTGACAAACTGCCGCAAAATTTAGCGTATCTCGACTCCGCCTTATTGGCCCTGATTGACCGCTTGCCGCGCTTTTATAGCGGACTGCCCCATCAACGGGATGCTCTACTCGAACTGCTGCGCGTGTGGCGTAAACTCGATACCAGAGCCGCTGCGATCGCCTCTTTAAACGTTACCTCCAGCAGCGACAGCGAACTCGATCGCGCCTTAACCCAATTTGCCCAAAACATTTCCCGCCACTACCAAGGCATCCCCCACCAACGAGAAGCCTTAATTCGGATGACGCAACTGTGGCGACAACTCGACTCTCGCGAAGCGGCGATCGCGTCCTTAGCCCAGAATACTTCCCCGGAACCCAACCTCAAACAGATCGATCCAGCATTAGTTGCCTTTGTGCAGCGCGTCCCCCAATTCTACCAAGGTACCGGAATACAGCGCCAAGCCTTAACCGAAGGCTTTCGCCTATGGCGACAACTCCCAGAACGTGCCTCTGCCTTACTGGCGTTGGGTTTAGATGCCAAACTGATCTCTGTAGAAGCCGATAACCCCGCCTTGCTTGCTACCGTCGCCGCCCAACTCGATCGGCAATTGTTAGACTTTATGCAGCGCGTGCCCACCGCCTATCAAGAACAAGACCACCAACGGGAAGCCCTGATCCGCCTCGTACAGCTTTGGCGCAACCAAATCACCCGCGAACAGGCCATTAACGGCTTAACCGAAGACCTGAAGCGAATGAATACCGCACCGCGCAACACCCCCGAAGCTCCGCCCCCGCCTCTTCCGATTGTTTTACCGCGCCGTCCCGATCGATGGACGCCCTCGAATATCCAAATTCATGCTTCAATTATTCCTAACAGCGTTTTTACCTGGGCTGAAGCCACCCACGGCGGGACGCGAATGCCTCCCAATCAAGAAACGGTTGATGCAATTGTCAGAATTGCTCAACTCGCTCAGCAAGCCCGCGATCGCATTGGCAGACCCTTTCATGTCACCAGTTGGTACCGTCCCCCAGATATCAATGCTCGCGTGGGTGGCGTTTCCAACAGCCGTCATATCGTAGGAGATGCCATCGATTTTTATTGCGATGGCTTAACCGGCAATCAATTGTATTGGTTTCTCGATCCGTGGTGGCCGGGGGGATTAGGTCGTTATGCTAGCTATCCGTATCTCAGTCACATTGACGCTCGCGGCTATCGCGCCCGTTGGCTTAACTAAAGCTTTATGCAAATTCTCCTTTTCCGTTAAGTTGGCGATCGCATCTCCCGATAGTTTAGGGCACCCTATAGAAAAGAAGACTAAATTTTTATTTCAGCCGGGACTGAACTCATGCCTACTCCAATCATCCTTGTTAACCCCATGCTTGCTCAAGCCCCTGCCGCGTCTCCTGCTGCCCGAACGGGAGAATCTCCGCCTATCTCCCCTTGGATGATTATTTCGGGTGCTTTGTTAGTGGCTCTTATTGGACTGGGCGTCTACGGCAAAATTCAACTGGATCAACTGGCAAAAAAGGTTAAGTTTGAGGAATTTAAAAACCAGGAACTCAAAAAGAAATTAAAATTGGCCCTCGGTACCATTACCAAAATGGAAGCCAACCCCGACTTAGTTCACTCTAGAGAGTTCAACCTCGATTATCTGAGAATGCGGATGGAAGAAGAAGTCTTCCACTTTGCGATCGTCAACCAAATTAAAGTCAAAGTTAAAGATAAAATTTCTGAAGCCTTGCGCCCCACCCAAGCCAAAGAAGGCAAAATTGGCAGTCCCGCCGCCGCCCGTCAAGTGGATGAAATCTTTGATGTGGAATACGAACCCGACGGCTCGCCCAAAGGCGTCAAGCGCGTGCTATTCCGCATTCAAATTAAACTCACCAAATTACCCGCCGTTCCCACCTCCCAAACCGTCAGCCAAATTATCGACTGCATTGAAACCTATCTCAGTCCCACCGCCGCCGACAACTGGCAACCGGCAATGGGGGGCAGGCTTGTTAACCTGCACTGGGATCAAAAAGCGAAACCGACCCCCTTGTTGGTGTTAGAACAACTCAACGAAGGCAGCAACGTCACGATTCGGACTACCCGCCGCCCGCCCCTTGCGGCTCCCAAGGAAGGCAGTAGCGACGCCGCCTCTTCGGGCAAAAGTTCTGCCTCTGGTAGAAGTTCCTCTTCAGGGAGCAGCCAGCAGGCACGCCCCAAGGGACAATCTCAAAGCGGTTCTAGCGGACAATCTCAAGGCAAAAGCCGGGGATCGAGTTCTCGCGTGAGTCGTTCGGGTCGTCAAAGCTAGGGTGTAGTTCCCGGCTAGCCCAGACGTTTAATGTCGAGCTTTTCGAGATAAGCTAAGGGATCTTCTGGATCGAAAAGGGTGCCATCAAAAAAGCGCTCTTGTCCGCGAGAGGCACTCGTCGGAATTTCTAGATCGGGAATTTCCAGCGCTCTAGCCGCCATGCGCCACAAGTCTTGGCGGTTAATTGTGTCGATCAGTTGGGGAGCTTGGGCGATCGCGGTTTCGGGTAAAAATCCCCAACGCACGCTTTCCACCAAAAACCAGAGTTCGTGACTTTTATACGGAAAAGAAATGCTCCCGCGTTCATCTCGCCAATAGAAAGGACTGCGATCGCTTCGATCGAGCGGGCGTTTGCCGTTGCCCATCCAGTATTTTCCCTGATAAGTCCGCGCTAGGCGATAGACCGGAAAGTTTAAGTATTGGCGTCGGGATAAAATTTGCGCTAGCTCTTGGCGACTATCGGGGCGATCGCACCATTGCTGCGCCTCCAAAAGGGCTTTGAGAATGGCTAGGGTTGCTTGGGGATGGCGATCGACCCACTCGGCTCGCAGGGCAAAATAGTCTTCTGGATGGAACGGCCAAATGTCGCCGCTGAGGGCTGCAATATAACCGATATCTTCATGAACAATATGTTGCGACCAAGGAGCGCTACAACAAGCTGCATCAATGCTGCCATTACTCAAGCCTTGGATAGCTTCTGCAATGGGAACGCTCACCCATTCCACATCGGTGTCGGGATCGATCCCGGCGGCAGCCAGCCAGTAACGCAACCATAGCGATGGACTGATGTTCGCCAAAGCCGAAGCCACTCGAAAACGCCGTCCTTGCGTCAGAGAAAAGTTTTTAATGTAGTCTGCTGCGTTGTTGAGGTTAAGGGCGAGATTTTGTGCTTTGTGGAGATTCGAGACCGCGATCGCCTCTCCTTGGGTATTGAGTGTTGCTAAAACATATAAGTGAATGCGCCGATTACTCTCACTTCCCAGACCTTCGTAGAGTAAATAGGGAAGCGGCATCGACCATTGACCGCCATCAAGACCCTCGCGACTCGATCCCTGGCGAATTTGAGCTTGGGCTGCCGTCCAATCCGTTTGTTCGATCAAGACAACTTCGCTCATGCCATATTTGCGAAATAGATCTTTTTCTTGGGCAATAATCAAAGGCGCGGCTGCTAGGGTGGGAAAGTAGCCTAATGTAATCTGAGGGGTTTCCGGTGCATGTTTGGCAACCCAACGTCCTCCTGGGGTTTGGGCGATCGGGGGGATGGGGTTGAGTGCCTCTGGCGAATAGCCCATACAGCCTTTAAGAAGAATTGAGCTAGCCGTTGCAGCCCCTGCCCTCCAGAAAAATTGGCGACGCGAAAACTTACCCAAGAAATACTTCCTCCCATACTCTCTGCTATGTTAGCGAGGACAGAGAACTCTGGAGCCTAATTTTTGAGTCCTCTGTCTGCGTGAATCGGAAGTCGCTCGGATGGGCCGGAGGGTTCCTGGCGCTTACCGTTGGGTCTGACGGTTGCGCCAAACGGCGATCGCATTTTGCGCTTCTGTGCGGGCTTCGGTATTTTCCGGAACCAGGGAGGCGATCCGAATCGCGTTCTCTAAAGACCCTCCTGAAACTTGGGCGTAAGCCAACTGCAAAATATTGCGACTCCACTGGTTAATCCGCTGTTGAGCCTCAAAGTATTGGGGTTGCCCTTGGGGAATGCGTCGAGCGGTATTAATGGCTTGAACGTAGGATTCTGCATTGCCCGCCCGGATGCTTTGATTGGCTTGGCTGAGAATTTGCTGATTGGCTTGTTGTTGTTGCCCTTGGGCTTCCCAGCGAGCGATCGCGTTTTGGGCGGCTCGATGAATCGCCGGCCGATCGGTGGGAACCAGTCGCGCTGCCGAAATAGCGGCCGCAAACTGACCGCGTCTGGCGCGTCCTTCCGCAATGTCTAAAATGGCTTGACTCCACCGATCGATATCAATTTGCGCTTGCTGATACAGGGACTCTCCCGGTCGAATCTGACGGGCGATCGCGATCGCTCTGACGTAATCTGAGGCATTGCTCCCTAATGCCGTTCTTGCCCGTCCTAACAGTTCTTGGTTGGTGGGCGATGCGGCGGCGGGTCGAGCGGGAGCGGGTGCAGTGGTGGGTACTGTGGCGGGGGCAACCGGAACGGGGCTAGGAGAGGCCTCTGGAGGGGCGGGAGATTGCCCCGGATCGACCGCCGTGGGTTCCGGATCGAGGGGGGGGTCTCCAGGCTCTACGGGCGGCACAACCGCCGTGACGCCCGGATCGGTGGCGACGGGAGCCGCCCCCGGATCGGGATCGCCCGGTGTTGCGACTTGAGGGGCTTGCGGATTGCCTGTAAATGCGGTGCGGTTGGTGAGAAAGACACCCGCCACCAACAGCGCCGCAATGCCAAAACAGGCGAGAATTAACTGCTTCCAAAAGCCCGAATCGTCTTGGGGAGCGGGTTCTTTGGCAATAGGTTTAGGGGCGATCGCGCTTTCTGCTGGCTTGAGGGTTGTGGGGAAGGGGACGGTGGCGCTACTGGCGGGGGTTACTTCTCCAGGAATGGGTAACAGCGGCTGATGAATTTTTTCGGGCGGACTGACGACTAATAGCGGGTTCTGGATCGGTTGCAGGTGATGGTCGCACAACTCCGGGACGCGCTTTTGCAGATAGTCTTCGAGTTCCGCGAGGGTTTGGACTTGTTCGGAACGCAGGGCTTCTAATACTGCTTGGGTAAAGATTCCCTGGCGCAAGTCAGCCGTTTCGTGGGAAATTTCGCTCGGCTGACAGGATAAGAAGGTGGGGATGCCCATTTCGCGGGCCAGGGTGGCGGTATGGGTTCCCAAGAGGCTGCCCGACTGGAGACTGGCGGGTCGGTTCATGTCGAGAAAGACGAAAACGCGATCGCTCGGTGCGTGTTGCAAGCAGGTAAACAGCCAGCGCATAGATATGCCGGTTGTTTCGATGTTTTCTGGGTTGCCATCGACGGGCATTAGATAGTCTTGACCACTATGGGAGACGCCATAACCGCTAAAGAAGCACCAGAGGCGATCGCCTGCTTGCAGGGGCGAGTCGGCCATTGGCCCGTCACCGCTGAGATAGTCTAGCCAGTTCTGGAGGGTTTCGCGTTCGGGATAGGTTGATTGTCCGTTAATTGCTTGGGCGCTATCGGTTAATAAAAAACATTGGTTGGACGGTATGCCTAAACGTTGCGTCCACAAATCCCACAGGGCTTGTGCGTCCTGCTGGGCATAGTTCAAGGGTTGAAAATGCTGATATTGATTAATGCCAATGGCGATCGCAAATGTTTTCCCCATCACCCATGCCTCAGTAATTGTGTATAGAAATGTAAATCGGCAGTCTTAGAGACAGTAATAGTATAGGCGCTCGAATATATCGTGGGAATGAGGTGCTTGAACCGAATCAAGGGTATCATTTAAAAAAATTTATCCTTTCCCAGCTTCAGAATATGAAAAGCGTCGCCATCGGGAAACACATCGCGCCTTGGAGTTTAGCGGTTGTCGTAGGATTAAGCGGAGGCGTTTGGACTCTAGGCACAGCGGTCGCGCCTCAACCGGCACGAGCCTACACCGCTAGAGCCTCTGTCACCATCACTCGCACAGGTGGCGAATCGTATCAAACCTTATTACAACGGGCAGAAGCCGCCGCGAGAGCCGCAGCCCAACGCACCTTTGATACTGACTTATTAGCAACCGATGTCTCCATTATGATCGTAGCTCAAAATAATGGAGCTTCGGTGCCAATCCTGACTCTAGAAGCAACTCGCCCCCAGTGGAGTCGCCGTCCCGATCCGCAAGCTTGGGCGACTTATCTCCCCAATGCTGAAATGTTATTAGGCTTTAGCACGCCAGAATCCCCCGCAGCAGCCCAACCCGCCGCGCCGCTATCGCCTCAACCGGGAGTTGTACCCGGTCAAGTGGTGGTTCCTTTCCCCGGACAGGCGGAAGGTATTCAAATTCAACCCGGTGCAATTCCAGTTCAGCCCGGTGTAATTCCAGTTCAACCTGGTGTAATTCCAGTTCAGCCTGGTGTAATTCCAGTTCAGCCTGGTGTAATTCCAGTTCAACCTGGTGCGATCCCAGTTCAGCCCAGTGGGGTTCCATTACAACCCGGTCAGGTAGTCCCCCAACAGGTTCAACCCGGTCAAGCGGTTCCTCAGCAATTACAACCCGGTCAGGTAGCTCCCCAACAGGTTCAACCCGGTCAAGCAGTTCCTCAGCAGGTTCCTCAAGCGGTTCCTCAAGCCCCCCAACAAATTATTCCCTCGCAGAATCAACCTACACCGGGCGCAGGCGGATTGGTGTGTCAAGGGGGCGTTTGTCGTCCGGCTCAGTAAGGCGTTGTGTTGAAACTACACTCGGCTTGGATGGTGGTGGCTGCCCGTAATTGGCAGAGTTTGGTGAGTTTTTACGGGCAGTTGCTCAACCAATCGCCTCAGCCCTGTATTGCTAATGTGTATGCAGAGTTTCAGCTACCGGGGTTGCGCCTAGGTATTTTTGAGCCAAAAGCCAGCGACAAGGGCGAGTTTGCAGGGTTCACGAGCGGCTCGATGAGTTTGTGCTTGGAAGTGGAACATTTGGAAAGTGCGATCGCCCATTTGACCAACCTAGGCTATCCTCCGATGGGTGAAATTATCCAAGCGTCTCATGGGCGAGAAGTGTACGCAAGCGATCCAGAGGGAAATCGGCTGATTCTGCATGAAGCAATTGTTGCAAATCCCTAAGACTCTCTGAGAAAATTAAAGAAAGTTTACCGCGCTCCTCTACCGTATCAAAATACGTTTTTTCCTACCGTGATTAACTCCCAAAGCCTCAGCGAAAAGATTCTCCTCTCGCGCAGCCAATACCAACCCTGTCATATCCAAGTCCCTGATTTAGACAAACGCTTACCGGCGATTCAAATTGGCGATCGCTATTACAGTCTATTCAAAGTTGAAACCGAACGCGATCGCGCCTTGCGAGTTTTAGAAAAATTGATTGCTCGTGGCGATGATGCTCGCCTGGTTCAAAGCGCCAAAGGCTATATCCTGTGGGTGTGGGAGCCAGAAGCACACCCCGAAAACTTTAAAAAAAACACCTCGTCTGCTGCACCGAAGGGAACTGAATCTCTCAGTTTCGAGCAGTTCCCCATGCTCGTCTCTCGCAGCCAATACCAACCCTGCCATATTCGAGTGCCCGATTTAAAGCACAAACTTCCCGCTATCTTATTTGAAGGCGCTTGTTATAGTCTTTTCCGGATTGAAACAGACTTAGAACTGGCATTAGAACGCATTCAAGCCTTGCAACAACGTAAAGACAAAGCTCTCGTTACCCCTTCACCCAAAGGCTACGTTCTGTGGGTGCTAGAACCAGAAGCGTTCTTGGAGCCGCTCTAATTTGCGTAACCCGCGTCTCCATCGGGTCGGTCGCCAGCCTGACCACGCAGTTAGATCGAGGTAATGATAAAATAAGTCCCGCCTCGGATGCTGACAACCGAATCGCCAAGGTTTGCTAGAGGTCGTGTAATGCACAATGTAAGGGTCTTCTAATACGGCACGATACGTGCTTTCAGGATAGGGACTTTCCTGCCACGATTGATACTTGTGGACAATGTGCAGTTGGTTCCAGCGCGGGTCAAGTTGTCCCCAGCGTTGAGCGAGAATCGCATTGAGTCCATCTTGATCGTGCCAGCGCAGGGTATCGCGGTTTGCCACTAAATACTCGAAAATTAAGCGGCTCATGTTTTGGGTGCGCCAAACGGGGAGATTGAGAACTAAAACCCCTGCATTAAAGTATGGGGTATCGGCGGCTAGACCTAAGTCTCGATAGTTCGCCAGTCCGTTGCGATTCGATACGGTGCGGATAATGGGGTCTCGAACAGCTAGAAGGGCATGGTTTTCTAGGTTAAGCTGCCAAAGTTGACCCAGGTCTGCCTGTACGATGATATCGCTATCGAGGTAAATGGCTTTACTGTATTGTGGGGGTAACAATTCGGGAATCAGCAGGCGGTAGTAGGACGCAATGGGGATGCGCTCTTGGACTTTTAACCCCTCAAGACGTTCTAGGGGGGGTTCTAACCAAGTCATCGTTACCCGATTTAAGTCTAGGGATTGTTGGATTTTATGCCGATTGCGATCGCGAATGCCCCCATTGATGATAAAAAGTGCGACGCCATCCACGGTCTGCAAATTCGCCATCACTGAAGCCAACGTTGCGGCTAAAGGCATTGCAAACTCGTTATCCGCCGCACAAACCAGAACTAAGAGTTCAGTGTTAACGCCTACGCCTCCGGGGATTTCAGCCGCCAACCGGGTTTAACCACTTGTCGCGATCGCGCGATCGCTAGCGCATCATTACCCACATCTTCCGTCAACACTGACCCGGCTGCAACCGTGACATCTTCACCCAGGGTAATCGGCGCAACTAACACGCTATTAGAACCCGTCTTGGTGCGATCGCCTATTTTGGTTTTGTGCTTCTTCACCCCGTCATAATTGGCCGTAATTGTTCCCGCGCCAATATTGACTTTTTCGCCGAGTTGTGCATCGCCTAGATACGAAAGATGCGCTACATTAGTGCGATCGCCCAATTGAGAATTCTTCAACTCAACAAAATTGCCAATCCGACAACCCGAACCCACCTCCACATGACCGCGTAGGTGCGCGTAAGGTCCAATCCGAGTCCCGCTTTGCACCACGCTATCGGTAATCACCGAATACATCGCCGTCACATTCTCGCCAATCTCGCTATTTTCAATCAAGCTACCCGGCCCAATGCGACAGCCCGAACGGATCGCCGTCTTGCCCCGCAGATGGGTTTGCGGTTCAATAATCGTATCCGGCTCAATCTGTACCGTATCGTCAATCGTAATCGTTTCGGGACTAATCAGCGTCACGCCAGCCGTCATCCACGCCTCTTTTACCCGGCGTTGCAGAATCTCGTAAGCCGTTGCTAACTGCTTGCGGTCATTGATCCCTAAAATCTCCTCATAGTCCTCCACATCCACCGCCATCACCGGACTGAGGTAATTCACCGCATCCGTCAGATAATATTCTTGCTGGTCATTTTCTGACTTCAGGCTCGGAAGCACTTCTGCCAGCTTCTGCCAATTAAAGCAATAAATTCCGGCATTAATTCGGCGATTTTGCCGTTGCGCCCCCGTACAGTCGCGATCCTCTACAATCTGTTGCAGCAAATTCTGACCATCGCAAAACACCCGCCCATACCCCTTCGGATTCGGTAAATGAGCCGTCAAAATCGTCGCCGCATTTTGGTTAGATTTGTGCGTCTGTAATAAATTTTGAATCGTTTCAGGACGCAATAGCGGCACATCGCCATTGAGAACAATTAAATCCCCTTGAAAATCTGTTAAATGGGGAAGCAACTGTTGAATCGCGTGTCCGGTTCCGAGTTGTTCGGTTTGTTCGACAAACTCCACATCACCGAGATCCGCTAGCGACTCCTTAACCAAATCGCCCCGATAACCCACAATCGCAAAACGGCGAACTGGGGAGACACAATCGCTACTATCGAGAATACGCCGAATGAGCGATCGCCCTGCCAAAGGATGAAGCACCTTGGGCAACTGAGATTTCATGCGCGTCCCGCGTCCTGCCGCGAGAATTGCTACTGCTACCATCACCGATCCATGAATTAACCCACAGGAGAGTATATCAAAGAGGGTGGGGGGATAGTTAGTGCTGAGTGCTGAGTCAGTTCCAAGTTCCGAGTTCCGAGTTCCGAGTGAGGAAGAGGGAAGTTAGTGCTGAGTGCTGAGTCAGTTCCGAGTTCCGAGTGAGGAAGAGGGAAGTTAGTGCTGAGTGGGAAGAAGGGGGGATGGGGGATGGGGGAATTGTCAAGTTGTTTAAAGTTTCGCATCCTTTTGCATCAGGCGGCTCAGGCACTGCGGTAAACTAACTTTGACTCTGTGGATGCAACACTTTTACGTGTTTAACACTTGTTGGGAGTTATCTTTACAATGTCTCATTCAGTCAAAATCTACGATACTTGCATCGGCTGCACTCAATGCGTTCGGGCCTGTCCGACAGACGTTCTGGAAATGGTTCCTTGGGACGGCTGCAAAGCGGGTCAAATCGCATCTTCGCCTCGCACGGAAGACTGTGTAGGCTGCAAGCGGTGTGAAACGGCTTGTCCTACCGACTTCCTCAGCATCCGCGTTTACCTGGGTGCTGAAACCACGCGTAGCATGGGTCTAGCCTACTAAGCCTGGTTTAGACGCGATTATCAATGCGTTTTATATCCTCTTGAAGAGAAAGCGCCCTGCTTTCTCTTTCTTTTTTGGGCTTTGCGGATGCGGGGAAATCTGAACTGAAGAGCTAAGATATGCAACATCATCCCCTAGAGATTATCGGGGGTGTAACTAACGTCTACAATCAGATATCCCAACTGAACCCATCCCGGCGAACATGAGGAGTAGAGCGTCAAATGTGTGGAATTGTCGGTTATATCGGAACCCAAGTTGCTAGCGAGATTTTGCTGTCTGGTTTAGAAAAGCTAGAGTATCGCGGCTATGACTCCGCAGGTATTGCTTTGATTTGGGAAGGACAAACCCAAACCATTCGCGCTAAGGGGAAGCTAAACAACCTCCGCGAGAAGTTAATGGGGGTGGATATTCCCGCCAGAGTTGGGATTGGACATACCCGTTGGGCAACGCATGGTAAACCCGAAGAATATAACGCCCATCCGCACATGGATACGGCGATGCGAGTGGCGGTTGTGCAGAATGGGATTATTGAAAACTACCGTGAATTGCGCGAAACCCTGAAAATCAAAGGTCATCAGTTTCGTTCGGATACAGATACAGAAGTGATTCCGCATTTAATTGCGGAGTATTTGAAAAGCGGTGGTAATTCTACAGGTTCGCCCTTTTTAGAAGCCGTTCGCCAAGCGGTGAATGAGTTAGAAGGGGCATTTGCGATCGCAGTGGTTTGTGCAGATTACCCCGATGAACTCATTGTCGCCCGCCAGCAAGCCCCTTTGGTACTGGGATTTGGTCAAGGTGAATTTTTCTGCGCCTCCGATACCCCCGCACTCATTCCCCATACTCGCGCAGTTCTCCCCTTGGAAAATGGCGAATTAGCCCGCTTAACTCCCCTAGGGGCAGAAGTTTACAGCTTTGGAGGCGAACGAGTCCAGAAGTATCCCCGTACCCTGAATTGGAACCCGGTGTTAGTCGAAAAGCAAGGGTTCCGGCATTTTATGCTCAAGGAAATTTACGAGCAACCGGGGGTGGTTCGCACCTGTTTAGAAGCCTATCTCAATCCCGACTGGGAAGCCAACCAAGAATCGCCGATTAAACTGGGTTTACCCGAACATTTCTATCAAGATTTGGAACAAGTGCAGATTCTGGCTTGCGGTACTAGTTGGCACGCTAGCTTAGTGGGTAAGTATTTGCTAGAACAGCTAGCAGAAGTTCCGACAATGGTGCAGTATGCCTCAGAGTTTCGCTACGCACCGCCCCCGATTACACCTAATACGCTTACCATTGGCGTTACCCAGTCTGGAGAAACCGCCGATACCCTAGCGGCGCTGTCGATGGAACAGCAACGCCGCAGCGGTAAGACTTCGCAATATCAATCACGCCTATTGGGAATTACCAACCGTCCAGAAAGTTCGCTAGCGCAGATGGTTCCGCAAATTATTGATACCCATGCGGGAATTGAAATTGGCGTGGCGGCGACAAAGACGTTTGTAGCGCAGTTGATGGCGTTTTACTTCCTGGCGTTAGATTTAGCCTATCGCCGTCAAACCCTACCGCTGGAAAGAATTACAGAAATTATTGCTGGTTTGCGCCAGCTTCCGGCGGAGGTGGAACTGATTTTAGAAAGTCAGGAACGCTATATTGAGGAGTTGGCTCACGAGTTTAATGAGACGCAAGACTTTATTTTCCTCGGACGCGGGATTAATTTCCCCATCGCCTTAGAAGGGGCGCTGAAACTCAAAGAAATCAGCTATATTCACGCTGAAGGCTATCCGGCTGGGGAGATGAAACACGGCCCGATCGCGCTATTAGATGCTAAGGTGCCTGTAGTGGCGATCGCCATGCCCGGTAGTCTCTACGAAAAGGTGTTATCCAACGCCCAAGAAGCTAAAGCCAGAGATGCCCGCTTAATTGGGGTAACGCCCAAGGATGTCCCTCAAGCCACGGAAATCTTTGACAATCTCCTCCCCGTTCCCAAGATGGAAGAGCTACTCTCGCCCATTCTAACGGTCATTCCTCTGCAATTACTCGCCTACCACATTGCCGCCCGCCGAGGTCTTGATGTGGATCAACCTCGCAACCTGGCTAAGTCTGTCACCGTAGAATAACGCGATTCTCCCTCAGTTGGTTTAACTGAGGGACTTTCAAACAATATGCGATCGCACACCTGTGAAACCGTTGTAGGAGTGCAGGTTTCTACACTGCTATTGAAATTTAGTATAAATCATGTCATCTCTGACTTCATTGAGCATTCGCCAGCTTACATCCCATGACGTGTCTCTAATGGAAGCGATGTTGTCAACCTTTGGCGAGGCGTTTGATGAGGAAGAAACCTATGGTGCGGCTCGTCCTAGTCAACCTTATCTCCAGCGTTTGCTGGGTAAGGATGATTTTATCGCGATCGCAGCATTGAAGCATGAATCGGTTGTAGGGGGTCTTGTTGCGTACGAACTCCAGAAATTTGAGCAGGAACGCAGTGAAATCTATATTTACGATCTGGCTGTCGCAGCAGCACATCGGCGCAAGGGTATTGCAACAGCATTAATTGAGGAACTTCAGAAGATTGCTGCAATGCGTGGAGCTTACGTTATCTTTGTGCAAGCCGACATTGGTGATGCACCTGCGATCGCACTCTATGAAAAGCTAGGAGTTCGTGAAGACGTGTTGCATTTCGACATTGCAGTTCCCTAATTAAAGTAAGGAGTCATTGTTAAGTCTTAATTAGGTCGTATAACGAGCGAACAAGCGCGATCGCTCAGACGAGTAATAAGCTAGACTAGCCATTGCTTGATGGGGGATACTGCGTTGCAGTAGGAAGCGCTGAAAATAATAGCGCACTTGCCAAACAACAGTCTTAAAATAAAAATCGCCCTGTCCGTTGGACAAAGCGCGTTTGGAGGAA
>JAAHGE010000400.1 GCA_010672635.1 Desertifilum sp. SIO1I2
AACAAAGCCACTAAGGCAACGGGGGTTAGAGTCGAGAGGGAATAAACAGCACTTTCTGTCAATTGGAGGGAACGACAACTACAGATCGATGACATTAGGGATAGTCTTCTCAGGGGAAACTATCATGCTCGTTCCAGGGCTTACAATCCCGGTGAGGGGGATATGCTGGAGCCTTTCAGCCTTAATTGTCTAAACTAAGACCTCGCTTTCACCCTTCCTTGAGGTAGATTTGCATAGGAGTTTTTCTGGGATTTTCTGTGCTTTAGAATACAGTTAACTCCGAGTTTTCCGCAGCTCTGAAGTAAATTTTATTAAAGATTTGCGGATGTATTTTTTGAAACTTGCAAGGATTGATATCCTATTGAACAGATAGCGAAGGGGTACAGGCTCCAAATCGCGATCGCTTTAACGTACTGAAACGATCCGGGTGCTGTTGCGTACCGACAACCCTGAGTTACAGAAACTGCCTTGGCATTTGTGGGACTTTTTTGAACGCTATCCCCTAGCAGAACTGGCTCTAAGCGGCGAAGAGTTTGAACGAATACCCGTACATTCTCCCCCCCTGACCAAAAACAAAGTCCGCATTCTCGCGATTCTCGGTCATGCTCAGGGAATTGATATTGAAAGCGATCGCCGATTGTTAGAAAATCTACCCCATGCAGAAGTCGTCTTTCTCGTCGAACCTGAGCCAGAAGCCATTAACGATCGCCTCTGGGAACAAGCCTGGGATATTATCTTTTTTGCCGGTCATAGCGAAACCGATGGCGATACCGGTCGCATTTACATCAACCCCCAAGCCAGTTTAACCATTAATGAATTGTGGTATGGCTTGCGAAAAGCCGTAGAGCGCGGCTTGCAACTGGCCATTTTCAACTCTTGCGATGGTTTAGGGCTAGCGCGACAACTCAACGATCTCAACATTCCCCAAATGATTGTCATGCGGGAATTAGTCCCGGATCGCGTTGCTCAAGCGTTTATGACCCATTTCCTGACGCGCTTTTCTGAGGGCGAACCCTTCTACCTAGCCGTTCGCGAGGCCAGAGAACGCTTGCAGGGACTCGAAAAACAATATCCCTGTGCCACCTGGCTACCCGCAATTTATCAACATCCGGCTACTACCTTACCCACTTGGGCAGAAATGGCGCAAATTACCCCCGAACTGCCCATTTTTAGTAATGCTTCTTGTCCGATTTTCAGCCAGTGTTCGGAGCAAACCCTACCTTCATCCCCACCACCTGCGACTCGCCAAGGTTTGAGTAACAAGACCAAAATTGCGCTTTTGCTCTCAGCGGGCGTGTTAGGTTGGCAGTTTGCCATTCCTTGGGCGGTCAAAAGCTTGAATAATTTGGGTGTTAACCGCTTTTTCAACGGTGAATTATCCAGCGCCGACAAAATATTTAGACTGGCGCGTCGGCTGAAACCCGATAACTCATCGGTGTTGTATAACCAGGGATGGCATTGCGAAACCATTCGCGATTTTAGTTGTGCTTACTCTCACTATCAGCAATCTGCTAAGTTTGGCTCAGTAGCGGCTTACAGCAACCTAGGACGGCTGTATATCAAAGGTTACATGGGTCAGGTGGACTATCAGGTGGCGGTGGGGTTTATCAAACGAGGACTAGAACTCTACCCCAAGCAAATTTCTTCTGGAGAAATTCATATTTACTATTCTCTAATCAAAAATTTGGGTTGGGCGAGATTGGGTCAGGAGCGCTATGAGGACGCGCTGGAACATTTAGAAGAAGCGATCGCCCTCGATCCTACCCGACCTGCGGCATATTGTTTGCTGGCCCAAGTCCAAGAAGCGCAAGGACAGATTGTTGAGGCGATCGCCACCTGGCAAACTTGTCTAGAGTACGCTCATCCCGATCGACCCGACGAAGATGAATGGATCGGAATGGCCCGCCAGCGCGTCAAAGCCTTAACTGCGGTGAATTCTGGCTTCTAAGAAAATTTGGAACTCTGGGATCGCTTAAGACGAAGGGTTTTGACAACGTTCTAGACGAGCAAATAAAGAAGCCCATTCAAAGCCAAACCAGCCTAAACTGGTATCGGTAATTAAGGCCCCTAGGGGAAGATGGCCAAGGGGTGCTTGGGGGGAAAAGTTGAGATCGGCGTAGTTTTTCCAGTTTTGATTGACTTTCCACTGAAGGCGATCGCCAAAACGATCGTAATTTTGCCCCACTGCATCATAAATCTGTTTTTGGACGCTAAACCCAAACCGACCTTGACTGTAATAAACCCACAACCGATCGATCGTCCATAAGGCTTTACAGGGAAACTGAGTAATGCGATCGGTACTCAGTTTAGAGGCTTGGGGTTGGTCGCAGGCTTGCAACATCAAAGCCTTTGTTTCGAGATCCGCTTGCTGCCAAAGTCCAGCCGCGAGTAAGTCTCGCAATTGATGATAATTGACGGGAAGTTGGGCGTCAAAGCTTTCAGTTTTGGGGGGTGGCTCTTCGACTGGAACAATGGGTTCTGGTGACTGGGAGGGGGGAGTTGTATTCAATTGCGCGATCGCCGTTTGGATATTCTCCCGCGCCTGTTGAATTTGTTGTTCCAGTTCGGCATAATGTCCTTCCAACTGACTCAAGCGTTGCGTAAAGTTTTCCACCGTTGCTTGCACTCCCTGTATCTGGTGAATAGAGGGTTGCAACGACTCAACCTGCTGCTGGGTAGACAAAATCGCTTCTTCTGCTAGGGTTTCATACTGAGTTAATTGTTCCTGAGTCGATAAAATAGCGGCTTCGGTATGGTTTTCGTATTGCACCAATTGTTGCGCGAGGGCGAAAAGCTGTTCCTTGAGGCGCTGATATTCAGGAGAGGCGAGTTGCTGTTGCAGGGTTTGAGTCGTTTGGCTCAGGGTTGCAAGTTGTTCGCCTTGGCTGCGTTGGGTTTCTTGAAGCGATCGCACCTGTTGAGCCAGCGTCTCATCGGTTTGAGTTCGAGCTTCGTATTGTTCTAGCTGCTGAGTGAGGGTTAAAAGTTGTTCTTGGAGAGTTTGATAGCGGTTGAGTTGGATGTTTTGACTCTCTTGGAGCGATCGCACCTGTTCTCGATCGCGATCGGTGGGTTGCAGGCGATCGCGATTAATCCGATTTAAGATTAAAGCTGCAACAATCGGTATGCCTGTATAGAAAAAAGGTTGCGCGATCGCGGCTAAGAGTAGGGCGATCGCCAAACAGAACCATTCCAAAATCTCTAACCAATGTTGTTGGCGCATAACTTGCTCTTCCAAACATCGTCTAGATATCAGCATCCTGGGGAACAGTTACCCCAGACTCAACTAAGCGAAATTCGATGCACCAAAATCTGGGGGGATATCCTGCCAGCGGCCCGATCCTACAGCCCGCAAAGCCTCTTTTAAGTCTACATCGCCTGTATAAAGAGCCTTACCCACAATTGCACCTGTCACGCCCACAGGTTCTAAGGCCAACAAACTCAACAGATCCGTAACAGAACTCACCCCACCCGAAGCAATGACGGGAATGGAAATCGCCTCAGCTAATTCCCGCAAAGCATCCAAATTCGGTCCGCTTAACGTGCCATCCCGTTGAATATCCGTATAGATAATTTCCGCCGCCCCCATTTGCGCCATTTGTTGGGCTAAAGTCGTGGCTAAAACCTCCGACGTTTCCAACCATCCGCGCGTCGCCACCCTGCCCTGACGCGCATCAATTCCCACGATAATTTGTCCGGGAAACTCTTGAGCCAGTTCTTGGACAATTTTGGGGTTTTCCACCGCCACTGTACCCAGAATCGCGTACTGGATGCCTGTAGAGAGCAAATTGGCAACGGATGCATAGTCGCGCAAACCGCCACCCACCTCAATCGCTACAGGTTCGCTGCTGCTTTTATTGATTGTATTTGCGATCGCCTCGATCGTCTTCAGATTAACCGGATGACCCGCCTTCGCGCCATCTAAATCCACCAAATGCAACCGCCTTGCACCTTGTTCAACCCATTGTTGCGCCACCGCCACCGGATCGGCGTCGTATACCTGGCTTTGCGCGTAGTCTCCCTGATACAGGCGCACGCATTGACCATCAAGTAAATCAATTGCTGGAATAACGTCCATGACACTATCTAGTTTTGGGGTATCCTCAAACAACCATTATTAAGCGTGTGGGGCAAGTGATGCTGCTTTAGACAAAATTTCCCCACTCTTCACCTCGCAGCATCCCTCAAAAGTGCTTCGCGAGCGGTACTGTTGGGCTAGCACACCATTTAGTTAGCGTGCTAAGTCAAAAGTTAAAGTTTATTGTAGAGTTGCGATCGCCGGGGTAGCTTTCATTATGGAAAAGGATATAAGGGCGAATCCAGGCTACTTGTGTTGCACAAAACTGTATCGAACAGCC
This sequence comes from Desertifilum sp. SIO1I2, assembly GCA_010672635.1. Lineage (GTDB taxonomy): Bacteria > Cyanobacteriota > Cyanobacteriia > Cyanobacteriales > Desertifilaceae > Desertifilum. The sequence goes on from JAAHGE010000400.1 coordinate 4,359, forward strand.
AAAATCGAGTAGACGATTTTGAAGGTAAGAAGGCTATATGGCAATCAGTCAGAGAGATATCAAGCTTCTGTGGGGCAGGGCTGCAAGTAGATGTGCTTTTCCAGATTGCAGGCTTCAGCTAACCCAGGATAGTGAAGTTACGGAAAGCAGCTTCCCAATTGGTGAGCAAGCACATATCGTAGCAAAGGAGCAAAATGGCCCTCGCGGTAATAGCCCACTTACACTTGATGAAAGAGATTCGTATGCTAATTTAATTTTACTTTGCCCTACTCATCACACAATTATTGATAGAAGTCCTGAAGATTTTCCAATTGAGAAACTGCACTCCATTAAAACTGATCATGAGCTTTGGGTTCAGCAAACATTGTCCCAAACTTGGGATTTAAAACAGCAAGCCAGGGATTTGATTTATACCAGCCTAATTGACTCAGCAGTAAAATACTGCCACTTATCTGAATGGAAACAATGGACACGTGGTGCTCTGGATTCTCCCCCAAGATTGCCTTATAGCTTATATTCAGACCTTTTTCCCTTCCGTGAGAAGGTGTGGAGTACCGATTTTCCTGGTACGCTAACAGAATTAGAGAAAGCGGTAAAAACCTTAAGTATTGTCCTTCATAAGGCTGCCAAAGTTTTTGAGAAGTATTGCCAGCTTAAAAAAGACATAAATGGGAATTTATATTACGAGGGCGATCGGCCTTATAATATTTCAGCTGAGAATTTTGATGGGTGGGTAGAAGAATGTCATCAGCTTATCATTGCTGCAACGAAAGCCGCAAATTGGTTTAGAGAAGTTGTTCGT
>JAAHGE010000401.1 GCA_010672635.1 Desertifilum sp. SIO1I2
TCTAAGGAGTGGAGATTTAGATCTAAATCTCCACTCCTTAGCTTTAAGCATTGGTATTGAAGAGATTCTCACCGATCGATGTGAGAAACTGGTGAGTAGCCGATCGAAGGATTCTAGTTACTCCGATTTCGCAAACCTGCCAGTTGCGTTTCCACATCTTGAAGATAAGCAGAGTCATTTCGCATAGAAGCTGGCAGGCGATTTTGTTCGATAGCTTGCTCAACTAGGTCTGTAGCGTCAATTCGTTTGGCATTATATGCTGCAATCAGTCCGCCATAACCGGGAATGCCTGCTTCGCTGAAGTAGCCTTGATAAGCGAGGTAAACGAGGTTAAAGGGTCGTATTGAGGTGACAGTGGTGGGAGGCGTGCTAATCGCTTTAGTTGATTCTGCACGAACAGGGAGATGAGGGATGCTAGAGAAAAAGAAAACAGAGAAACCAGCTAGTAGAAAGCGTTTCATGGGAGCAACTCCTTACTTTGAGATGAGCATCAGTCGCTTGTCTTGGTTGCTGTTTTCCAGAATCCAAAATTTCTCTGAATTTTCTCTGATGAATGCCTGAGTAAGATTTAATAAAAGGATGAGAAATTCTCAGGATGCAATCGCGATCGCCTACTCGGCTAAAAAAAACCAGAGCTGGGTGGCTCTGGGTATCTGCGGTTATCCAATAGGTGTGTAAGGAGTTATCAGACTACTTTTAATAATGTCTGACCCAATTGTCAGTTGCATGACACTGATATGGCAATAGTGCGATCGCTGCAAACGATTTTCTCTGAGTCGCTATCAACACTTCAGTATACCAGCAGCCTCAAAAACTAGTAAAAACTCGGAAGCAATCCTCTAGAAACTTTAAAGTTTCGTTGATTTTCATCCCCTTAGAGGGAATTCCTGGACATAATGGAGACATAACACCGTGGAATTGCTGAATCAGCAGTAGAAATACGGAAAATAGTGTTTTCCCTTTAATTTAGATATCGCTCTCGCTTGAGCTTGGTGCAAACGTCAGTTGCTGAGATCGGCAAAGACAATACATTGCTTTAGGAGACAAATTATGGAAAATCTCGCACTCCTGCATTCCTATATTGCCCATGAAGATCCGAATCCTGCACCCCAATTGCGATCGCACTACGGATTCTCATTTAAACTCTGTAACTCCGCTTGGATTGGGATTACCAGCGTTATAGTGGGCTTATCAATTCTCAGTATTTCCTCGCAAGCGCTTGCCTACGTGCGCTACGGTAGCAGCGGTGCCACTGTCACCACCATTCAATCCACCCTACGCAACCTAGGATATGGCGTCGGCGTTGACGGCGTTTTTGGTCCGCAAACCGAAAATGCAGTGATTGCCTTTCAACGTTCTCGCGGTCTTCTCGCCGATGGGATCGTAGGACCTGCAACCGCTGGCGCAATGGGCGTTACCCTACCGGGCGGCGGCGGTGGCGGCGGTGGCGGCGGTTCTGCAACCGGCTCCATCCAAGTCTCAACCAATGGCAGCCCTTTGAACATTCGCTCAGGCCCTGGTGCAGGCTATAGCTGGATTGGTTCCCTCTCCAACGGTAGCACCGCAGGAATTACAGGTCGCGTTTCCGGCGGCTGGTACGAACTGTCTAGCGGCGGTTGGGTTGCTGGAAACTGGGTCGTTGGCGCTGGCGGCGGTGGCGGTGGCGGCGGTGGCGGTGGCGCAGGTTCCATTACCGTTGCCACAAATGGTAGCGCGCTAAATATTCGTTCGGGTCCGGGTGCGGGTTACGGCGTTCTCGGTGCTCTCTCCAACGGTAGCACCGCAGGGATTACGGGTCGCGTTTCTGGCGGCTGGTACGAACTGTCTAGCGGCGGTTGGGTATCGGGCGCTTGGATTTACTAACATTCAATATTGAGCAGCTTGTATTCGCCTACGGGCTGCTCTTTAAAGGGCGGCCAAAACCGACAGCACTTCTTGTTGGGTCATTCCCGGACGAATTTCCGGACGGTACAGCAGGCGGATAATAGCTCGATCCATTTCCGAATATTCGGTGGTGTCTGTCCAGCCTTGATAGAAAATACTATTGGGATATTTCAACGAATCTCGCATTAAACCCAAAGACTGCGTAACTTCTTCCCGAATCAGATGAGAGCGCTCTCGCTGCGTTACTCCAGTAGTGGAGATTAAAATTCGGGCATTGTAGATCGTGTTGTTATTCCATTGCGTCCAGAAAAAACCATAGTTCCGAGGAACATAGTTAGGTTCGTAGCGGCGAAATTCGGGTTCGGGTACGAAGTAAACCGTCATATTGGCATTGCGATCGCCTAATGTAATATTTAACCCTGTCAGCTCCCGCAATTCTCGAACTACTGCATCTAATGTTCGCCGATCTTCTGCGGTTGGCGTGCCAATCGCTTGGATGATAATATCGCTTTTCCACTTGCGGATCGCTGGACTCGATTTACCAAACTCCGCTCCCGTTGCCACTTCCACAAAATAGTCAATCTGTTCTTGATTTAACCTTTGCGTCCTTTGTTCCGGGCGGACTAGCGCTTGTGGAGGTTGGGGACTCGGAATGCTAGCAGCAGGAGAAGGCAATGCTTGCACAAAATCTGAGCGAATCCACCCTTCTGCATTGGAATTGTTAAACTTGAGGTAATGCCAGATCGCCCCATCATTGCCTTTCGCATCGCGGATAATTTCTACGCGATCGCCCGCCCGACCTTGATGGCGTATGGTAGATGTGGTTGAAGGCCAAGCGCGAACATTAATCCAACTGGTCGTACTGCGGGTGCTGAGAACGGCAGGACGTGCGAAACTGGGGAGAACATCGCCTACAACAGCCAGCGAAGAAGCGATCGCCATCATCAAAAAAGACTTAATTTTCATAGGAATATTGCCAAGTGAACGGCATAAAGTCAGCAACTGCTCGCTCAGTTCAATCTAGAGAATGAATTTTCTTGTATCGTCTGGAATCATAAATGCTAGCGTTGGTTCCTGAAATAGACCGACTCGTCTAAAATTTAAACCCAAGCGCCACATGGCGACGCCAAAACGCCCCCCAGAGCTACCTGTTAATTCTGGAGAGAACTTTCAGCAAATCGAGGCCCAAAACTCGAAAAATCTTCAATCTCGGTAGCCGTCTACGCGCACTGCGGGGTGCAGTGCCAACAGCCAAGGATTGAAATGCTAGGTCAAGCGTGCTAATCGCCTTCTTTCACAGACTGCCATCCCCCATCCGGATGAACTTGGCGTAAAAAATCAGCGATCGCTTGATTGAACGCTTCGGGTTCAACCAAAAAAGCCCAATGGTTGCCAGGGATTTTCTGAATTTTTAAGTTTTTCAAATAGATTTGATAGGGTTGAATTTGCCAAGTTGTGCGATTTAACCCTGCTTCTGGCAACAGCAGCAAGCAAGGGGTTTCTAAGGCTTGGGTGAGTCCCGCAACTTTCATCACGTCTGCAAAAATTTCATTGCGGGCTTCTTTGACAAATTTGCTTCCCCAAGTTCCATCTGGTTTTTGTTCAATACTGGTTTGAAAAACTAATTGTTGTAAACGACTCCAGCCGCGATACTGTTTGAGCTGGCGGGCTTGTTGTTCTGCTTGCTGATAGCTAGCAAACGGCCCCATCATTTTCAGAAAAGGCAAGACGCGATAGAACAAGGGAAAGGTCAGATCGAGCCAATTAGGCATAGCGTTGATAAAAAACGGATCGACGAGCGTCAGAGACCGAAAACGCTGCGGTTGTTGGGTGGCCCATATTGCTGCGACTTTCGCCGACCAGGAATGAGCCACAATATGGGCATTTTCCCAGCCTAGGTGCGCCATTAAGGCGTTCAAATCCGCAATGATAGATCCTGTCTGATAGCCACTTTGAGGCTTGCTTGTATCGCCATGTCCGCGTAAATCTGGGGCAATGATGCGATAGCGATCGCCTAAAGCCTCTGCGACACTGAGCCAAACTGCACCTGTATCTGCCAAACCATGCAACAAGAGCAACGGTTCGCTGGCTGCGTTCCACTCCAGATAAGCCAGTTGAATTTCTGCTAAATTCAGAACCTTTTGCGGTAGACAATCGAGATTGGAAGAAGAAAACATACGACCCGTTATCGCTGTAGCCCTAATGCTTAGGATAAGCTGAACGGCGATCAAAGATTAAACGGATTGGTTTTTGATTGCCATTATTGAACCCAATCAATCGCCCCAAGGCAACCCGCAAACACCTCCGCCTGAACCTGGAAAGTTAACAAACAAAACTCCCCAACTCCAGTTCTACCAATTCACCAAATTTGCTTAGGACAGTTGTAACTTTTGTGACAAACGAATGTAGCGCACCCAAGTTTGTTGACTTAAAGCTGCAACTTGCTCCGGAGAGAGTGCGGCGGTATGAATTTTCCGACTAGGGGTCAGGTTTTGAACGCCCATGTCTTCCAAAAAGGCGATCGCCGCCGCATTGAGAGGAGTCTCTATTTGAATAAACACTACGAACTGCTTCGCCTCAGTATCCCTAGCTTCTGTCATTGCAATGGCGAGGGAAGCATCTAATTTTTGATGATTGTAGTTCATAGGACTTGAGAGCCTCGTTAGCGACCCTAAGACTCAACCGAGACAGAGCAATCAAAATGCGCTCTTATTCCTCAAGTAGACTCGATCGCGCTCAAAAAGTCATCTTCACTGGGATAGACTTCAAACACCCGATCCATGCTAGTCAGTTCAAACAACATTCTGACCTGTTCGTTGATCGAACACAAACACAGCTTACCGCTCGAAGATCGCACAATTTTAAGCGCCGATACCAAAGCCCCCAAACCAGAGCTATCAACAAACGTCACATCTTTAAGATTGACCAGAATAATATCTGCACCTGAAGAGACCAGATGGCTGATTTCTTCGCGAAACTGACTCGCTTTGGTACTATCTAAAATGCCAGAAGGCTGAACCTTTTTAACAACGGGACTCATAGATTTTAGAGCTGTAGGTAGTTCCGATTACCAGCAAGGGGTGGCGAAGCTATGGTAGCATATCGCGAGAAATGCTTATCATTCAAGGGTTTCAATTTGTCACGCCCGCCAGTAACATACCGAGATTTTGCTAGTATAACGACAACGGGAACTTTCACAGAGATTGAGTGCCAGCTTTCGATCAATGCGTCGGAGTTGCAGCACCAGTTGAGGTGAACTACTCTTTTG
>JAAHGE010000402.1 GCA_010672635.1 Desertifilum sp. SIO1I2
GCTTCGAGGATGCCTGGAAGCAGCTCGAAGCCACGCCCGAAAACAACGACTTCAAAAGCCTTGTCACCCAGCGCGGCGCGGAACTGGCCGGCGAAATCCGCCGCCTGAACAATCCAACTCTCGCCTTCCTTCTAAAGCGCGGGCGAGGGTGACTTCATCGGCGTACTCTAAATCGCCACCCATTGGCAAACCAAAGGCAATTCGAGTAACGCGAGTAAAGGGTTTCAGCAATTGACCGAGATAAAGAGTTGTCGTTTCTCCTTCCACACTAGGGCTAATGGCAATAATCACCTCTTTGGTCTTTTGTTGGTGAACGCGCCGCACTAGTGCCCCAATAGTAAGCTGTTCGGGACCAATACCATCCATCGGGGAAATGACTCCCCCCAGAACGTGATACTTGCCGCTATACTCTCGCGTTCTCTCTAAAGCGATGACATCGCGGGAGTCTGCAACCACACAAATGGTTTCACTGTCGCGAGTTGGCTGTCGGCAAATCTCGCAGACGGGTTCGGCTGAAAGGTGAAAGCAGACTTGACATAAACCCACCTGCTGCTTGGCTTCGATTAACGCTTCAGCCAAGGCTTTGACTTCAGAATCAGAACGCTTGAGAATGTGGAGAGCGAGGCGTTGGGCAGTTTTAGGCCCCACTCCGGGCAAGCGTTGTAATTGCTCAATTAAGCGAGCTAAAGGGCGCGTGTAAACCGTTGGCTTGCCTCCAAATAATCCTTTTTTATCTTGAATCAAAATTGCCAGATTAGACCGAAGCTAGAGGAATTTTTGGCAAAGGCGATCGCACGCTCCAGCAATAGCGCTAAACTATTGTTGATTTAAAGACTTTGTTTGCAATAGACCTGAAGTGACTTTTACGCTGTCAGATAACGCCCATACTGCTCAAGCTTCCGCAATGCGACCCATTTGGCCCGGTCTAATTGAAGCCTATCGCCCCTATTTGCCTGTCACTGAAGCAACCCCCGTTGTGACGCTACTCGAAGGCAATACCCCGTTAATTCCAGCCCCTGCCATTAGCGATCGCATCGGTCGCCAAGTTAAAGTCTACGTCAAATACGACGGACTCAACCCCACAGGCAGCTTCAAAGACCGAGGCATGACGATGGCTGTCACCAAAGCCAAGGAAGCCGGAGCTAATGCTGTTATCTGTGCCAGCACGGGCAACACCTCAGCAGCAGCGGCCGCTTATGCCAAACGTGGCGGCATGAAAGCTTTTGTGCTGATTCCCGATGGTTACGTCGCCCTCGGCAAACTCGCCCAAGCCCTCCTCTACGGCGCGGAAGTGTTAGCCATTAAAGGCAATTTTGACCAAGCCTTAGAAATTGTCTGCGAACTCTCTGACAGCTACCCCATTGCCCTCGTTAACTCCGTCAACCCCTACCGCCTCGAAGGTCAAAAAACCGCCGCATTTGAGGTTGTAGACGCCCTAGGCGATGCTCCCGACTGGCTGTGTATCCCCGTAGGCAATGCAGGCAATATCACTGCCTATTGGATGGGATTTTGTCAGTATCACCAAGAACAGAAATGTTCCAAATTACCCAAGATGATGGGATTTCAGGCGGCAGGTGCTGCGCCGATTGTCTTGGGTCAACCCGTTACCCACCCCGAAACCCTCGCCACCGCCATTCGGATTGGCAACCCGGCGAGTTGGGAAAAAGCGATCGCAGCCCAACAAGCCAGCCTTGGACAATTTAACGCCGTCACCGACGACGAAATCCTCGACGCCTATCGCCTCCTCGCTGCCAGTGAAGGCGTGTTTTGCGAACCCGCCAGCGCCGCCTCCGTTGCAGGTTTGCTCAAAGTCAAAGACCAAGTTCCCACAGGTGCAACCGTCGTGTGCGTCCTCACCGGAAACGGCCTCAAAGACCCAGACACCGCCATCAAACACAGCAATAATCAATTTAAACCCGGAATCGAGCCAACCTTAGCATCGGTTGCCGAAGCAATGGGATTTTGAGATATTCATCGAATTGTGAGGATCAATCATCGTGACTCAGTTGCCTGAGCATACCGACTCCCCCCCCATTTCTCAAACCCCCCTCTACCCCCTTTGTCTCGCACAAAAAGCCCGGATGACCGAATTTGCGGGTTGGGAAATGCCCGTGCAATTCAGCGGCATTACCAAAGAACACGAAGCCGTACGCACCCAGGCAGGGATGTTTGATATTTCCCACATGGGCAAGTTTCGCTTTAGCGGTGCCCAAGTCGTTGAGCAACTGCAAACGCTGGTTCCCTCAGACTTAAGCCGCCTGCAACCCGGACAAGCGCAATATACCGTTTTACTCAATCCCGAAGGCGGCATCCTAGACGACATCATCTACTACCACCAAGGGCAAGACCCCAACACGGGCGTACAACGGGGAACGATGATTGTTAATGCTGCCACGCGCGTTCGCGATAAGGCGTGGTTAGTGGCAAACCTCAATCCTGATTTAATTACGCTTGAGGATGTTTCCAAAGAACAAGCCTTAATTGCCATTCAAGGGCCCCAAGCAGAACGCTATTTTCAACCCTATGTTGAGGTAGATTTATCTTCCCTCAAGCGCTTTGAACATCTAGAAAGCACCGTCTTTGGTCAACCCGCCTTTATTGCCCGCACGGGTTACACGGGCGAAGATGGATTTGAAGTCATGCTGGCACCCGCAGCAGCCATTGAACTGTGGCAAAAACTCAGCCATGCGGGCGTTACCCCGTGCGGCTTAGGGGCAAGAGATACCCTGCGTCTAGAAGCCGCAATGGCTTTATACGGACAGGATATCGAACAGAACGTCACTCCCTTAGAAGCTGGCTTAGGGTGGCTAGTGCATTTAGACAGCAAAGGCGACTTTATCGGACGCCCGATTTTAGAACAGCAAAAAGCCGAAGGAATTCCCACCCGCCTAGTCGGGTTACAAATGCAGGGGCGTCATATTGCCCGTCACGGCTATCCGGTGATGTTAGAGGGCAATATGGTAGGCGAAGTGACTAGCGGGACTCTCTCGCCGACGCTAGGCTATCCCATTGCTTTAGCCTATGTGCCAACTCACCTCGCTAAAGTGGGACAGCAGCTAGGGATTGAAATTCGGGGTAAGGTTTATGCTGCCGAAGTGGTAAAAAAACCATTCTATAAAGCGAATACCCAATAAAACTCAACACTCCAACCAATTGCTTGAAGTTGGTTGTACACTTAATGGCTGTTTAAGTTTGCCGATCGTCAGTCTAAGGAGAAATAATGGGTCTTGAATATCCTGATGACCTTAAGTATTTAGATAGCCACGAGTATGTCCGGCTTGATGGCGAAATTGCCACCATTGGCATTAGTGCGTTTGCGGTGGATCAATTGGGCGACATTGTGTTTCTGGAATTGTGTGAAGTCGGCGATGCGCTGGAAAAAGGGACAAGCTTTGGCAGTATTGAGTCTGTAAAGGCAGTTGAAGACCTGTATGCGCCAATTTCTGGAACGGTTGTAGAACGCAATGATGCTTTGGTTGAAGATCCAGAACAGTTGGCGGACGATCCTTATGGGGAAGGCTGGTTGCTGAAGTTGCGAATTACCGATCCCGATGAACTTGATGAGGCGATGGCGGCGGATGATTATCGCGCTTTGGTAGAAGGGGAATAGCTCAAGCACTCGCGTCTTTTGTTGCTCGTCCAGACAGAAGCGCGACCCCCACAACCTGAAAAATATTACAGAATATTAATTAGTTGCAATCGCAGGAGTTCCATCTGTGGCCCGCTATAGTCCGCATACTGCTGAAAGTCGCCAGCAACTTCTTCAAGAAATTGGGGTTGAATCGATTGGCGATTTATTGAAAGTTATCCCCCAAGCGTTGCAAGAGGTTGAGTTTGATCTACCAGAGGGCAAATCTGAGTTAGAAGTGCGCCAACTGCTACAAACTCTAGCCGATCGCAATCGCCATTTGGATAGCGCTAGCGCCTTTTTAGGGGCAGGTTGCTATCGTCACTTTATTCCTGCCGCAGTTTGGGCGCTGGTTAGTCGGGGCGAATTCCTCACCAGTTACACGCCTTATCAACCAGAAGCAGCACAAGGAACTCTTCAGACCATTTTTGAGTTTCAAACCGGAATTGCGCGATTAACGGGGCTGCCAGTAGCGAATGCGTCGCTGTATGATGGCGCAAGTGCTACGGCGGAGGCGGTGTTGATGGCGTTGCGCTTGCAGAAAAAGCGATCGCACCTGTTAATTGCAGGCAGCCTGCACCCAGAATATCAGGAGTTGCTAGATACCTATCTGAAGGGATTGGAGGTGACAGCCGCCCAGCTTCCCCTAGAAACTTCTGGAAAACTCGATCTTGAGGTTCTCAAGGCTCAACTCACCTCAGAATGTGCGGCCGTTGTGGTGCAATGTCCCAATTTCTACGGCATTATTGAGGATCTAGGAGCGATCGCGCCCATTGTCCACGAAGCCGGGGCTTTGTTAATTGTCGTCGTTACCGATCCAACTGCCTATGCGCTGTTGAAAACTCCCGGAGAACTGGGTGCGGATATTGTTGCAGGTGAAGCCCACTGTTTGGGAACGCCTCCTTCCTTTGGCGGCCCCCATTTAGGGATTTTAGCCACAAAATCTGAGTTTATTCGCCAAGTTCCAGGACGCCTAGTCAGTGTCACCCAAGATGCACGCGGACAACAGGTGTATACGCTAACCCTGCAAACGCGAGAACAACACATTCGCCGGGAAAAAGCCACCAGCAATGTCTGTACCAACCAGTCTTTAATGGCTGCTGCTGCTTCGGTATACATGGCGCTTTTAGGCCCTGACGGTTTGCGCCAAATTGCCACTAGCAGCGTCCAACTTGCCCATCAAGCCCAAAGCGAAATTGCTAAACTTCCGGGCTATAAACTTCTCTATAACGCCCCCTTTTTCCACGAGTTTGTGATTCAATGTCCCATCTCGGCTCAAGAAGTTATTAACCGAGGGGTAGCCCAGGGAATTTATCCAGGCGTTCCCTTATCGCGTTGGCAGAAAGATCGCGATCGCGATCTCCTGATCTGCGTTACGGAAATGAATACAACTAGCCAAATTCAGCAGTTAGTTGAATTCCTCGCTAGTATCGCCTAACCGTTCGTCTGGCGACGGGAAAACGGATGAGTAAAAAGCAAAAGCTGTTGCAGCAAGTTCTGAAC
>JAAHGE010000403.1 GCA_010672635.1 Desertifilum sp. SIO1I2
TCTCGGAGGTTCAAACGCCTGCCTAGCAGTAATAACAGAAAGGTCGTTGCCGTCATATAGCCCAGACCTCCAACCTGAACTAGGGCGCAGAGGACGATTTGACCGAAAAAAGAATAGAATTCCCGAATATTGACAATCGATAAACCTGTGACACAAACAGCCGAAGTTGAGGTAAACCATGCCTTGACAAAGTAGTCAACTGGGCCAGCGATGGTGGCTGCGCCTTCTGGAGAAATGGAGACTGGGAGCATTAAAAGCAACGTCCCTACGGCAATCACAGTCAGAAATCCCAAGCAAATGGTTCGAGCAACAGACACGTGTGGATAGCTCCCAGGGGAAACGTTTTTACAACAGCGTACTCAAAAGCTGACCTGCTCTGGCTACAATCAAAACTTGACAAAACCGGTCGTTTTGAAATGCTAAGAGCGATCGCTTATCCGTAATTTTCTATGACTTCGACACTTTATCAACAAATTCAGCAATTGTACGACACATCCTCCGGTCTGTGGGAACAGGTCTGGGGAGAACACATGCACCACGGCTACTATGGGCCAACCGGTCGAGAGCAAAAGGAACGGCGACAGGCTCAAATTGAACTGATTGAAGAACTGCTAAAGTGGGGTCAAGTGCAGCAGCCACAACATATTTTAGATGTGGGTTGCGGAATTGGCGGGAGTTCGCTGTATCTGGCCGAAAAGTTCCAAGCGGCAGTTACTGGCATTACTCTGAGTTCCGTACAGGCGTCGCGGGCTGAGGTTCGCGCCCAAACAGCTCATCTCCCCCAGGCGCAGTTTCAAGTCGCCGATGCTTTGAATATGCCTTTTGCAGAGGGGTCTTTTGATTTGGTTTGGTCGCTGGAAAGTGGCGAACATATGCCAGATAAGCAAAAGTTTATTCAGGAATGTTATCGCGTTCTGAAGCCGGGTGGGACGTTTTTAATGGCGACTTGGTGTCATCGTCCAAGCGGCGAGGGAAATTGGCCGCTAACGCCGGATGAGTTAAGCCATTTAGCGGAAATTTATCGGGTTTATTGTTTGCCCTATGTGATTTCTTTGCCAGAATATGAAACGATTGCGGTTAACCAGGGATTTCAGGAGATTCGCACGGCAGATTGGTCTGCGGCGGTTGCACCTTTTTGGAATATTGTGATTGATTCGGTTTTAGAACCGGCGGCTTTTATGGGTTTGTTAACGAGCAGTTGGATTACGATTCAGGCGGCTTTGTCTTTGGGGCTGATGAGTCGCGGCTACGAACGCGGTTTAGTCCGGTTTGGACTATTATCGGGCAAAAAAAGATGAAAGGCTCTAGAAGATTTAACGTTCTCTTTTAGAGCCTTTTGAGGATTATTGAGTTAGCAATTTTTGGGGTTGCGAATGAGGCTGGCAAAAAGGCAAGTTCAAGGTTTTATAAGTTTGTTCTTGTCTTTTTTGCCTTTTGACTTAGGATGGCGATCGCATCGGAAGATTAACGATTTTTCTGGCTATTCTTGCCGCCTTCGCGACCAATTTCTGCCATGTGTTCTCTATCTTTGCTGATGGCTTGACCGCCTTTGCGGCCGGCTTCTTGAGCTTCTTCAGAAGAGAACTCATGAGCCGTTCCTTTTTCATGGGCTGCTTTGCCGCCTTTGCTGGCGATTTCGCGCTGTTTGTCCTCGTCCATTGAGGCAAAACCTCGATTGTTAGTATCTGAATTCTGAGCCATTTTGTAACTCCTTTCATCCGGTGAAATTGTTTCTTTATGGTAGGCAAGCTCAGAAATTTTGCACCTAAACTTAAGGTATAAATAGTAGGTTTTTTGGTCTGTCCAAGGAAATAGAGAAGTTTGTTAATTTACAGCGTAGATTGTGACAACAATATCCAGAAATTTGAATTGATAAATTTAAGAATTTACGAGTATAAAGTAACCAAGCTCAACTGATAAAATGACGCAAATCTTCTGTAGAATCACTTTTAGATGAACCTATAAATTGGCTGTTTTTTGACTGCAAGGTGAGAGAGTTACGGAGAAAATTGGCTTTTCTAGATTCTATCTTCTGGTAGAGGACAAATTTGCAAATTTGTTCGTCTGTTGTCGGCTTCGAGAAACAGGCGCGGGAGTTTGTCTAGATTCCGTTACAATTATGCCTGATGTATTAGATTAGGCGTTTATGAGCCAAATATCGCCATCCAAGACACAAATTGAGGCTTCTGTTAGTTTAAAGCGAACTTTTCTTGAACAAACGGCGAGTTGGCTGTATTCTCTGTGGAAATTCTCGCGTCCGCATACGATTATTGGTACGAGTTTCAGCGCGATCGCTCTATACTTAATTGCAGGCTTCTCCTCAACCCCTGATTGGCATAGCGTTCTGTCTCATAGTTGGCTGCAATTTTTGGGAACTTGGCTGGCTTGCTTGTGCGGGAATGTCTATATTGTTGGGTTAAACCAACTGGAAGATATTGAAATTGACCAAATTAACAAACCCCATTTACCGGTAGCTGCCGGGGAATATTCGCCAACGATGGCAAAATGGATTATTGGGGTGACAGGTGTTGCTGCTGTGGCGCTGGCGGGGGGGTTAGGCCCTTGGCTTTTGGGGATGGTGAGTGTTAGTTTGGCGATTGGAACGGCTTATTCTCTTCCTCCCATTCGGCTAAAGCGCTTTCCCTTCTGGGCGAGTTTGTGTATTTTTACCGTACGCGGCGTTGTGGTGAATTTGGGGCTATTTTTGCACTTTAGCTGGGTGAAAAGTCGGTTTGCTGTGTCTGTTTATCCGGAGATTCCGGCGGCGGTTTGGGCATTAACGTTATTTATCATTGGCTTTACGTTTGCGATCGCCATTTTGAAAGATTTGCCTGACATTGAGGGCGATCGCCAGTACAATATAACCACTTTTACCTTAACCTTGGGTTCGTCTGCGGTCTTCAATCTGGGACGTTGGGTGATTTCGGCGTGTTATCTGGGGTTGCTTGCCGCAGCGCTCATCGGTTTAGATGGAGTCAATGGCAGATTAAGCGCGATCGCTCATTTAATAACCCTCACCCTATTGTGGTGGCGTTCTCAATCGGTTAACCTGCAAAGTCAAGCAGAAATAGCGTCCTTTTATCAGTTCGTCTGGAAGTTATTTTTTCTGGAATATCTGATCTTCCCCCTGGTTTGTCTGTTATAGCTAGGGAAGATCCAGAAACCCTAGTTTTCTCGTTTTCTTTCTGCCTAGCTGCCTTTTGCTGTAGAATCGATGGCTAAGAAAAAGCGCAAAAAGTCTCCCTTTCTCTCGCTGAAGCAACCTGCCGCTACCCCCACCCTGAAGGCAGCTATGGCACAATTAGAGGCGGGACAGTTACTCCAAGCCCAGAATAGCTTTCTGGCAATTGTTGAGCAACAACCCAATTCTGCCGAATGCTATCGGATGTTGGGGGTTATCGCCCATCGTTTAGGCAATTTAGCTCTTGCGATCGCCCATTATCAACAGGCGGTTGCTCTAAAACCCGATTTTCCTGAAGTTTACAATAATCTGGGGGCGGCTTGCTGGCAAATGGGTCAGGCAAGCGAGGCGATCGCCGCTTATCAACAAGCGATTGCTCTAAAATCAGATTATGCTGAAGCCTATGGTAATTTAGGGACGGCTTGGTTATACCAGGGTAATTTAACAGAAGCGATCGCTGCTTATCAAAAATCGTTGAGCCTGATTCCCCACAATGCAGAACTTCAGAATAACTTGGGGAGTGCTTTACGCAAAAGTGGCGATCTAGAAAGCGCGAGACAGGCCTTTGAACGAGCCATTGCGCTGAAGCCCCATTATGCCCAACCCTATCATAACTTGGCTAACTTGCTGCGCTTGCAAGAGAACTTGACAGAAGCGCTAAAGTATGCATTGGAAGCGGTTCGTCTCGATCCCCATTCCTATCAAGCGCAGAATAATTTAGGGGCCATTTATAAAAGTTTAGGGGAGACTGAGAAGGCGATCGCCGCTTATCAGCAAGCAGCGCGTTTAAAACCCGATGAGTTTGAACCCTATAGCCACTTAGGGGAACTCACCATCCTCCAAGGCGATATCAACGCGGGAATTGCCTATTATCAGCAAGCCCTTGCCTTAAATCATAACTTAAGCGCCGTTCATAATAACCTGGGGGCAGCTTATAAAGACCAAGGGGAATTAGAAAAAGCCATTGCCCATTACCAAAGCGCGATCGCCCTAGCGCCCGATTGCCTGGAAGCTTATAATAACTTAGGGGTGGCCTTCCTCGAACAATCCCAGTTTGAGCAAGCCTTATCCCAACATCAACTCGCTCTCTCGCAGCAACCCCAAAGCGCCGATACCTATCACTATTTAGGGAACCTCTTTGTGGAATGGGGAAAACTGCCAGAAGCGATCGCCCATTACCGCACTGCCCTACAATACGATCCAGATAATGCCTTTACTCATAGCGCCTTAGCCACCACCCTTCTCGCCGCTGGAGACTTAAGCGCAGGCTTCGCAGAATACGAATGGCGCTGGAAAACCGTTGAATTTAAACCCCGTCGCTGTCCTCAACCGCTTTGGGATGGCAGGAATTTACAGGGTCAGACCCTTTTACTCTACACCGAACAGGGTTTAGGCGATAGCATCCAATTTATTCGCTATGCCCCTTTAGTCTCAGCAAAAGGCGGGAAAGTCATTGTTGAGTGCTACCCGTCGCTAGTCCGCTTATTTGAAACGGTTGCCGGAGTTGAACAGGCGATCGCGATCGGTCAACCCTTACCCCACTTTGACGTACACGCTCCCTTATTAAGTTTACCCTATCTGCTAGGCACCACCTTAGAAACAATTCCCGCAGATATTCCCTATTTAAAGAGTGCTGAGTGGGAAATGAGTGCTGAGTGTAAAGTGCTGAGTGCTGAGTGGGAAGAGAGTGCTGAGTGTAAAGTGCTGAGTGCTGAGTGGGAAGAGAGTGCTGAGTGTAAAGTGCTGAGTGCTGAGTGGGAAGAGAGTGTTGAGGGCAGAGTGCTAAGTTTTGAGTGGGAAGAAAGTGCTGAGTCCTGAGGAGATGCTCCAGGAGGTGTTTGTGGCTAGAGGAACGCTCGATAAGTTTATTGGGGATTGTATTATGGCATTTTTCGGCGCGCCTGAAGTGCAACCCGACCATGCCGATCGCGCCGTTGCTGCG
>JAAHGE010000404.1 GCA_010672635.1 Desertifilum sp. SIO1I2
GTGGCAGCGGGTCGCGCTGGCCCGCGCCCTGTGCGCGGTGCGGACCGGCGCCGGGCTGCTGCTCCTCGACGAGCCGACGGCGCAGCTCGACGTGCGGGGCGAGGCCGAGATCTTCGAGCGGGTGCTCGCCGCCGCCCGGCGGTGCACCACGGTGCTGATCTCGCACCGCTTCTCGACCGTGCCGAACTCATGCGACCGTGTAATAAGCCAACTGTAAATTCAGGAAATACGCTTTCTGATAAGCGTTTGTGTTCTTCAACGGCGGAACGGACATCGAGCTTTTCTGATTCTTCAATTAAGGGTAAAACAATATAAGCTTGACGACCTTGAGCAATTTCACGGCGAATTAACTCATAGGCTTGATGGCGTTCTTTTCCGGTTAAAGCTGTGGTTTGAATCGTTTGGCGTCCGGGGGGTAATTCATCAATTTGACTGACATCCAAGTCACCATGCATGGTTAAAGCGAGGGTTCGGGGGATGGGAGTTGCAGTCATGGTTAACACATGGGGTGCGTCGCCTTTTTGTTGCAATCTCGCCCGCTGTCCAACTCCAAAGCGATGTTGTTCGTCAATCACCACTAATCCTAATTGATGGAAGGAAACGGTATCTTGAATTAGGGCATGGGTTCCGACTAAAACGGGTAATTCTCCGGTATGAATTTGGCTATAAATTTCCCGACGCTTGGCAGTTTTAGTAGAACCTGTTAAGAGTTCAACCGGAATATGGAGTAAATTAAACCATCCTACCAATTTGCGATAATGCTGTTCGGCTAAAACTTCTGTGGGAGCCATGAGCGCGGCTTGATAGTTGGCTTGAATGGCGGCTAAAATTGCAATGACCGCAACTACAGTTTTACCCGAACCGACATCCCCTTGAACTAACCGATTCATTGGGGTTGAAGACTGTAAATCGTTTAAGATTTCTTCTACAACCCTTTGCTGGGCGTTGGTTAGCTGAAATGGCAAAACATCATAAAACTGATTGATTAACTTTCCTTTTGGCGCGAGTTGAATCGCCGTTTGAGCTTTTTTATGATTATAGCGACGTTGGAGAAATCCCAATTGGAGATAAAAGAATTCATCGAAAATTAAGCGCCGCTTGGCATCGCGTAAGATATCGCGATCTTCAGGAAAATGAATATTTTGAATCGCTTCGCAAAGCCCAATTAAGTCATAGCGATCGCGCAAACCTTGGGGCAACGGATCGACCAGTTCTTTAGCTGCCGATAAAACCCCAACCACTGATTTACGAACCACATCAGCACTCACGCCTTCAGTTAGGGGATAAACTGGCACCATGCGCCCAATTTTAATCGATTCAATGGAACTTTCTTCTCGGTCTAAAACCTCAATCTCAGGATTATCTAAAGTTAGCCCATACTTATTTTTCTTCACCAACCCAGACGCCGCCACAATCGCCCCGACAGGATAGGCTTTTTTCTGCATTTCTTGCCAACCGCGATTAGAAAAGCGAGTTCCCGCAAAAAAGCGACTGAGACGAATTTTACCGCTCCGATCGGCGATGGTTACTTCTAAAATGGTTAGTTTCTTATTCTTAGCGGAGGTAAAACAATTAACGCTGCGTACCGTTCCTACTAATGTCACCGTTTCGCCTGCTTCTAACTCGCGAATAGCGACTTGTTTCGCAAAATCGGCATGATCGCGGGGATAGTAAAACAGCAGATCGCGAACGGTAAATAATTCCAACCGTTCTAAGAGTTTGCTATTCCGCAAACCGATAGATTTAATTGATTTTAACGGATCTTGAGGCTGTATCGAGCCAAGATGACTCTCGCTGACCAATTCGCGAGTGCGAGGCGTCTGGGGAACCGGATCGCGAACCACCCGCAGGTTTTGGCGACGTTCCCAAGCAGTGCGAGATTCTTCTAAAAATTGTTGGGCAGAGTTTACCAGATGCTGGCGTTGAAAAAAGCTCAGTTGCGGGTATTCTGCAAAAGCTTCCTCAAACTTCTGCCAAGAAGCGCGATCGCGTTCGACCAGTAGTTCCGGGATTAGACTAAAACTAAGGCGCAAAAACTCATGAAAATAATACTGATTGCCCTTGAGGTTAGAAAAACCCCGTTCTGCTTCAATGGCTAATGCTTTTTGCAATCTCTGCCAGTCTGGTTGCTCAGACATGCACAGCATCCCCCCAATCGCCGTTGATGAAATCGTCATTTTATCAGACTTTGTTTCTGAGTGCTGAGGGGGAAGAGGGTGGGGGGAAGTGAGTGCTGAGTGTAAAGTGCTGAGTGCTGAGTGAGAACTTGGTGCGTAGCGGTTTTTCCTGTGTCTTCTTCCCCAACCCCCAACTCCTAACTCCTAATTCCCTTCTTCCCCAACCCCTAACTCCCAATTCCCAATTCCCTTTTCCCCCCACCTCCCCACCCTCTTCCCCCCATCCTATTCTTGCTCGTACCAGCAGGCGCGCCAAGCGGCTTCGGCTTCGGCGATCGCCTTTTCGCGCTGTTTCTTCTGGTAGTCGCGTCCTAGGTGATTGAGCTTGCCTCTGAGGTTACGAATTTGCTGCCGCCAGAACGAGAGATTAGTGTCTGCAAACTCAATTTCGACTAAGCGCAGGTGAACGGCCATAATTTGCAGCGGCATGGGCAAATCGCCCATAATCGGATTTTCCCCTTCATCTGGACTTTCCGTGTCAATCACCACATTTAAGAGATTGGGAGGCCCGGCGGTGACAGCATCCGTGGCGCTAGCGGTTTTAGTGGTTGCTTCTAGGATGGGTTCGGGTAATTGATTAGGGATAATATCGACTTCGCGGAATAACTTATTGGCATCCCGCGAGAGCTTAATCAAGGTTTTGGCGATCGCCTTTTCGATGCGATCTTGCCAGCGCACCAGACTTTCCGGCGTCAGTTTTGGGGGTGTAGTTTCCGGGGGTTCTGGGGTTGGGATCGGTTGTTCCTCAGTGACGGGAACCATCGGTCGATCGGGCTGAAAATTCTCTTCTGGCGTTTGTGCAAGGACGCCGGGTAAAAACGAGACAGTTTCCCCCTCTACAGTTTGCTCGTTTTCTGAGCCAATCGCAAAAGCCGCGAGACTCGCTGCATTTTCCTGCGCTAACTGTTTCTTTGCCACACTCAGCAAGAACTCTTCAGGAGTTTGCAGCTTAGAGAGTAATTTCGCTTGCGCCTGCTTCACCAGTTGTTGCAGAGATTGCTGAACCTCTTGTTTTTGGGCAACTGATAGCCGCAAAAATCGTTCGGGATAGCCTTGAGTACACAGGTGATAGCTAGCTAAAATTAATTGCTGCTTCATGCCCTGGCCGAACGCGGCAAGATAGCTGGAATAGGTTTGATAAAACTCATCCGCCAAAGACGCGATCGCCTCTTCTAGTTGGGCAATATCCTGCTCAATTCGTGCAATGGCTTTAGTCATGGCAAAAGAAATGCGATTTCAGCGTGTGTTCCGTGTAACTAGCACTACATTTACATTAAAACGCCTTGCCGCCCCGACCTCAGCAACTTCCTCACACTCTCCCCGATCTGCTGAGAGGTCTATTTTACCAGCAAAAAGCTCCTGCTAAGATCGCGCTTAACGGGAAGCCATCCTGGGGGGTTATCGAGGCTAATTAATCGGCTTCCGCTACAGCGCCCCATCAGATTCACCCGTTAGAACGTACGCGATCGCCAATAGTCATCAATAGCTTACTGTCATTCGTCCAAGCCAGTCGCGAACCCTAGGGGCGTCCGGGTTAAGAGTAATTGAGCAAGCCATCCTGAGCGCGATCGCTCGCTTCAGGAACGCCGGAAAATGGGGTCACTTGAGCATTATCAATCAAATTCAAGTGAAAAAGCTAAAATCGACGGAATTCGCTTGAGTTGTATGCTCATTGCCATGATGAGCCATGCTTAACGCATATTTACAACCTTAGAAGGGCTTTGCTGTTGGCGGCGTTCTTGTAAAGCCCGGTCAATTAATTTAGCTACCATCCAAGAAACAGAACGTTCTTCGGTTTGGGCCCATTCTTCAAGTTCTTGCTTCCATTCGGTCGGCACATACGCCACTACCCGGTCTAAATCTGTTTTTCCACCCATTGTTATTCCTCCTTTTTCCTTATCCCTAGGATACAAGTCACAGACTAAACCGGGTTGTGCTATGCTATGCTGTGCTAGCACAGTCCAGCATGGATGAGAAATGACCAATCAACAGTTGCTCTTAAAAACCGGGAATCGTCAGCAATCCCCAACCCCTCAAAGACTAGTTCTCCTATCTCAGCGGGAGTTAGAGAAGATGCGCCGCGTCGGGAAACTAGCAGCCAATCTCTTGCAACACCTCGAACCGCTGGTACAGCCTGGAATAAGTACCCAAGCCCTCAATGATGAAGCCCTCCGTTGGATGCAAGCCCACGGGGCCATTAGCGCCACCCTGGGCTATGCACCGCCCGGTTATCCTCCCTTTAGCGGCGCAGTTTGTACCAGCATTAATGAGGTAGTGTGTCATGGTATCCCGAACCCCAAACAGATTCTCAAGGATGGGGATATTCTCAATATCGATGTCACCCCGATTCTAGATGGCTTTCATGGCGACACCTCTAGAACCTTCTTTGTAGGGAACCCCTCCCCAACCGCCCGCAAGCTGGTGGAGGTGACGCAAGCGGCGATGATGCGAGGAATTGCGGAAATTAAACCAGGGGCGAGGATAGGAGATATTGGCGCAGCCATTCAGGAATATGCAGAAGCCCAAGGATTTTCGGTGGTGCGAGATATGGTCGGACATGGAGTAGGGCGACAATTTCATACAGAACCCCAAATTCCCCATTATGGTAAGCGCGGGACGGGGTTAAAGTTACGTCCGGGAATGGTATTTACCGTAGAACCAATGATTAATCAGGGGCGCTACGATTTGAAGTTTCTCCGGGATGGTTGGACAGTAGTCACTCAGGATGGCAAACTTTCAGCCCAGTTTGAGCATACTGTCGCGGTGACAGAATCCGGGGTGGAAATTTTGACGCTGCCTTGAATTTAGAATAGGAGAGACTGCATCTCTTGGCTGGAGAGAAAACTGACTTATGGTAAAACTCGATCCTCGTCTTACCCTACCAAGCACTCAGGATCTCCCCTGTTCGGACGATACGCCAGTGGATAATGAAGATCAAAA
>JAAHGE010000405.1 GCA_010672635.1 Desertifilum sp. SIO1I2
ACCCCAAACCCGTTCCTTCTGCGCGTTGTCCGACTTCACCCACCTGCTCAAACGGTAAAAAGATCTTCTCCAATTGATCTGAGGTCATCCCAATTCCGGTATCTCCCTACGTTCTTGCATGGGGTAACGGAGATTTGCAGTATTCGAGCCGACCAGAAGGGGGTAGAATTTCAGGCGAAGATTAGCGATCGCTTACCCCGCGCCATTCAAACCGATGAAAAACGATTGCGCCAAGTTTTAATTAATTTATTGGGCAATGCAATTAAATTCACGCCCAATGGTTGCGTCACGTTTACAGTAGAACCGCTTGATTTACCCACTTCAACTGAATCCAACGGTGCGCCTAGTTGTACGATTCGCTTTCAAGTGGCAGATACCGGAATTGGGATGACCTCAGATCAATTGGAGAAGATCTTTTTACCGTTTGAGCAGGTGGGTGAAGTCGGACAACGCGCAGAAGGAACGGGTTTGGGGTTGACCATTAGTCAGCGAATTGCCACGTTAATGGGCAGCCAAATTCAAGTCAACAGTCGCTTGGGTGAAGGTAGCGTCTTTTGGTTAGATATTGCTGTACCGCTATCCCGCGAATGGAATGAAGATTGCCTCGATCCCAGTCAGACCAAAGTTACCGGAATTCGCGGACAAGCGCCACAAATTTTGATCGTCGATGATGATGACAATCATCGCTCCATGCTCGCTCATCTCTTGCAAGAAATTGGCTGTCGCATCCAAGAAGCAACGAATGGCGAACAGGGGTTAAACTTAGCAGCCGAACATCTACCGAATCTGATGATTCTGGATTTAGCAATGCCACAAATGGATGGCTTTGAAGTCATGGCAAATCTTCAAGCCGATCCTCAACTCGCTTCAATTCCAGTCCTCGTTTCAAGTGCTAGCGTCTTTGAAGAAGATCGACAGCACAGTTTGCAGGCGGGTGCTAAGGGTTTTTTACCGAAACCCTTGCAGATTGATGAACTCTTGAACGCACTGCGATCGCTATTAAATGTAGATTGGATTTATAGCGAGCCGACCGTCTCTCCCTCTCCCTCTCAGCAGCAAGCCCCCGCCGAAAGTGAATGGGTGGTGCCTTCCCAAGAAGCAGTTCAACAACTGTATCACCTATCCATGATGGGAGATATATCTGCCATTGAATCTCTGTTAAAAGAGCTGAGCGAACAAGATCGAACACTCATTCCTTTTACTACAAAAATCAGTCAAATGGCTGGTAATTTCCAAACCGGAAAAATTCGTCAATTCTTAAAATCTTTTGTTGAAACGGAGCCGCAATAATGGTGGGAGATCTACAATCTGATTCTATTCGTATTCTTTTGGTTGACGATAATCCTAATAACCTCAAAGTTTTAGCAGAAGCGATTAGTACCTGTGGCTGGAAAGCCTTGATGGCAACTGATGGAGAATCCGCAATTGAACAAAGCGAATACGCTCAACCAGATCTGATTCTTTTAGATGTAATGATGCCCGGTTTGGATGGATTTGAAACTTGTCGCAGGCTTAAAAAAAGTCAAGTCACTCAACCCATTCCTGTTATTTTTATGACAGCGCTATCAGAATCAACAGATAAGGTTAAAGGATTAGAAATTGGTGCAGTTGACTATATTACTAAACCATTTCAACAAGAAGAAGTTCTGGCTCGCTTAAAATTACATCTAAAAATATCTCATCTCACTCGAACTTTAGAACAACGAGTAGAAGAACGCACCAAAGAGCTATCTCAATCTTTAGAACAGCTACAAAGCACGCAACTTCAACTCATCCAAAGCGAGAAAATGTCTACTCTCGGACAGTTGGTTGCGGGAATTGGACACGAAATTAATAATCCTATTGGTTTTATTGTTGGTAATTTAACTCATATCAAAGAATATACTCACGGTCTTTTACGTCTGGTTGATTTACAGCAAAAAAAGCTTCCTGAAATTGATTCAGAAGTAGCAGATTTGATTGAGGAAATTGACTTAGAATATCTAATTGAAGATTTACCTAACCTGTTGCAATCCATGCAGCAAGGAATTATTCGCTTGCAAGAAATTAGTTTGTCTTTAAGAACATTTGCGCGGGCGGATATTGCCTCAAAAGTGGCTTTTCAAATCCATGAAGGGATTGATAGCACTTTAATGTTACTGAAACATCGACTGAAAGCGAATGCAGAAAGACCTGAAATTCAAGTTATTAAAAAATATAGTTCTTTGGAACCCGTACAATGCTATCCGGGACAGCTTAATCAAGTTTTTATGAATCTGATTGCTAATGCGATTGATGCTTTCGATCAGTGTCATCTTGGCGGAATTTGTCGAGAATCGAGTAAATTACCGACTCTAACCTTAATCACCTTGACCGATGCCCAAGAAAATAGCATTAGAATTCACATTAAAGACAATGGTTCGGGAATCGCTCCAGAAATCCAGGCTAGAATTTTCGATCCTGCCTTTACCACTAAGCCAGTGGGTAAAGGAACGGGTTTAGGATTGGCAATTTCTTATCAAATTATTGTCGATAAACATCAAGGGAAAATTCAATGTTTATCTTCCCCAGGCGAAGGAACCGAGTTTATTGTTACTTTACCTCTAGGGAATTCCAGCTAAGATTTTCTCCCGATCTAAGCGAGTGGAGTCGCGATCGCCCCTGCTCAACAAAAGAGCGATCGCGCACTCATCTTGCAGTTCTCTACTCCAACATATCTAAATTGCGGACGGCTCCTCGATCGGCACTCGTTGCCAGGAGCGCGTAGGCCTTCAGCGCTGCCGTTACTCGCCGCTGGCGGGGTTGTGCGGGCTTCCAAGCCTCCTTACCCTTCGCCTCCATTGCAGCGCGACGGTTAGCTAATTCCTCCGGGGAAACCTCCATATTGATGCTGCGGTTGGGGATATCAATGAGAATGCGATCGCCCTCCTCAACCAGCGCAATATTCCCCCCAGCCGCCGCCTCCGGAGACGCGTGACCAATAGACAGACCCGAAGTCCCGCCCGAAAACCGCCCATCCGTGAGCAACGCGCAAACCTTACCCAAACCCTTCGATTTCAGGTAACTGGTCGGATAGAGCATTTCCTGCATCCCCGGCCCCCCGCGCGGCCCTTCATAGCGAATAATCACCACATCGCCCGGTTGCACCTTATCGTTGAGAATGCCATTCACCGCCGCATCTTGACTTTCAAAAATGCGCGCTTTCCCTTCAAACACCAGAATACTTTCATCGACTCCTGCCGTTTTCACAATGCACCCGCATTCGGCCAAGTTGCCGTACAGCACCGCTAGTCCGCCCTCCGTGCTATAGGCATTTTCCAGGCTGCGAATGCAACCATTTTCCCGGTCTGAATCGAGGGATGGCCAGCGCGTCGATTGACTAAACGCTTGCTGCGTGGGAATTCCCGCCGGGCCAGCCTTAAAGAACGTCTGAACGGCTTCATCCTCAGTGCGTTGAATATCCCAGCGATCGAGCGCTTCTTTCATCGTCTTGCTGTGAACCGTCGGCACATCCGTATGCAGCAAGCCCGCCCGGTCTAATTCGCCGAGGATGCCGGGAATCCCGCCAGCCCGGTGAACATCCTCAATATGATACTTTTGCGTATTGGGGGCAACCTTGCACAGTTGCGGCACCCGGCGCGAGAGGCGATCGATATCGGATAGGGTAAAATCAACCCCTGCCTCATGAACAGCGGCCAGCAAGTGAAGGATGGTGTTGGTCGATCCGCCCATTGCAATATCGAGCGTCATCGCATTTTCAAAAGCCTTAAAGGTGGCAATTGAGCGCGGTAATACTGACTCATCCCCCTGTTCGTAGTAGCGCCGAGTAATGCTGACAATAGTCCGGGCGGCGTTGATAAACAAGTCCTTGCGGTCGAAATGGGTGGCCAACACGGTACCATTACCTGGTAAGGAGAGTCCAATTGCCTCGGTGAGGCAGTTCATGGAGTTAGCTGTAAACATCCCGGAGCAAGAGCCGCAGGTGGGGCAGGCGGAACGCTCGTATTCTGCAACCACTTCATCGCTAATCTTGTCGTTGGCCGCAGCCACCATCGCGTCTACTAAGTCGAGTTTGTGTTCTGCTAGCTTGGTCTTACCCGCTTCCATCGGCCCGCCAGACACAAACACCGCCGGAATGTTCAGACGCAGCGCCGCCATCAACATTCCGGGGGTGATTTTGTCGCAGTTGGAGATACACACCAACGCATCGGCACAGTGGGCGTTAGCCATGTACTCGACGGAATCGGCGATAATTTCCCGCGAGGGTAGGCTGTAGAGCATCCCATCGTGACCCATTGCGATACCGTCATCAACGGCGATGGTGTTAAATTCTTTGGCAACACCACCTGCGGCTTCAATCTCGCGGCACACCAATTGACCCAAATCCTTGAGGTGAACGTGACCGGGTACGAATTGGGTAAAGGAATTCGCAACTGCAATAATCGGTTTCTCGAAGTCCTCGGTTTGCATTCCGGTGGCACGCCAGAGGGCGCGGGCACCGGCCATATTGCGTCCTTGGGTGGAGGTTTTGGAGCGATAGGTCGGCATGGTGGATTCTTCTGTTTAAGGGTCTTTAAGATAGTCTAAAACGTCTGGGAAGGCATTAGCGATCGCGATCGCAACCATCAATTTATCTGATGGCGATTCGCTCTCGCGATCCCTACAGGAATCGCAACTCTAGCATCCCCTTGAGCCTACCCTGAGATTCCGAGCCATTCAGCAACGCCAAAGGACTGGGGATAATCGGGTTATCCACCAGTCCTTGGTTTTAAACGGGGTTTTAGTTCAAAGAGTAATTTCTATTAAAATAAGGAGAAGCCGCGTTAGCAGCTTCTCCGTTAAGAGATAGAGTTAAATATAAGGAAAGGGTTAAAACATAGGTTGAAAAAGCTGGAAGGGGATTCAAACTTTTTCGGAACTCAACCTTTAAGCGGTGAGTGTTTGTCTTTGATGTCTATTAGTATGGCTTAACTTCAGGCGATCGCACTTCCCCTAAAAGACATAATCCTGGCTATATCGAGAGGTCTAACTCTGACGAGGGAACTGTTTAAGCCTCACTCACAGCATAAACTGCGATCGCCTCTTCTTTACCTTTCACCTTCACCGCATTATCCACC
>JAAHGE010000406.1 GCA_010672635.1 Desertifilum sp. SIO1I2
CAGTACCAACGAACAAAATCAAAAGCGCATGAGGATTTCGCCGAGGGATTGGGTGGCGGCGCGTAAGTCGATAGTCCAAAAGTCGAGGGGGAGTTGGTTGTTGATGGTTTCTTGGACTTGTTGTAAAGAAGCTTTGGCGCGGGTGATGGCGGCGGCTTGGCGCTGGTTGATGGCAATATCTAAGTTAGCAGCTTGCAGACGATCGCACTCAACCTGTTTTAAGATAGCTTGTTCTAACGCTTCGATTCCCTGCTGTTGGGCGGCGGCGGTAGTCACAACTTGGGCAATCTGGGGAGGATAATCAATTTGGGCGATCGCGCTTTGGTTCACCAAATCTTGCTTATTCACCACTAAAATTAAGGGACGATCGCACACCTGCTGGTAAATTTGCTCATCTTCGGTTGTCCATCCCGCCGCCGCGTCAATGGTGAGTAGGACTAAATCAGCTTTTTGGGCGGCTTGGCGCGATCGCTCTACGCCAATTTGCTCTACCCTATCTTCAGTATCGCGAATTCCGGCGGTATCCAAAACCTGAATCGGGATACCCCCAACCACCAGTTGCGACTCCACCACATCGCGAGTCGTACCCGGTAAATCGGTAACAATGGCGCGATCGCTTTGACTCCAGGCATTGAGTAAGCTAGACTTACCCACATTGGGACGCCCGACAATTGCCACTTTTAACCCGGTTCGCAATAACTCGCCCCGGTCGGCCGTTGCTAAGATTTGCGTTAACTGGGTGGTAATTTGGGCGATCGCTTCTACAATTCCCGTAACATCCAACGGCGGTAAATCTTCTTCAAAGTCAATCCGCGCCTCAATTTCTGCCAAAATATCTAAACATTGGTGGCGAATTGTCCGAATGGGTTGTGCTAGCTTACCCTGTATCCCGGCTAAAGCCGTTTGTGCAGCTTGGGGAGACTTTGCGCCCACTAAGTCTGCAATTCCTTCGGCTTGGGTTAAGTCTAGGCGACCATTTAAAAACGCTCTTAAGGTAAATTCTCCCGGTTGCGCCAGCCTTGCGCCCGATTCTAAACACAATTGTAAGACTTGCTGCACGGCCATAATCCCCCCATGACAGTGAAACTCCACCACATCCTCTCGCGTGTAGGAACGAGGGGCGAGCATCATTAAGAGTAGGGCTTCATCCACTACCTGTTGCGTCTGGGGATGGCGAATGTAGCCGTAGAGGATGCGATGCGACTCCCAAGCTTGCTTTCCGGGGGTGTGAAATAAGGTTTTAGCAATCTCTAAGGCTTCGGAACCCGATACGCGCACAATTCCGACGCTACCCTGCTGGGGGATAATTGCCGTGGCGATCGCTGCAATCGTTCCCGATCCAATATAAGTTTCTACCATTGCCCCTCCGTCTGCCAACCCCCACTCAGGCTGTAAAATTGCTTCCCCTATTCTAAAAGAAGTGACTCGCGCAGCACTGTCCTATACTTGAGGCTGATAGCTGAGAGTCTAGCCATGATTGATTTTGTTCCAGATATGTGGATGATTGAACTGGCTATCTGGATTGTTTTCTTTGCCAGTATCGGTGTTTTTTCATTCGTTGCAGGAAGTATTATCCCTTGGATGATTCGCCTGCTTATCGACCGATTTGTTTCTCCACAAGCTGGTGAAACCTATGGGGAGGTTATTCAACTTTACCAGGGATTGACCCGATTTGTGTTTGCGACTGCGATCGCAGAGGTTCTGATTGTCCTGTTTTTTAAAGGTCTCCGCAATTCCTGGGTTGAAATTATCCTGAGTCTCAGTTTAGCGACTTCTGCGAGTTGGCTTGCTTCCCAAATTTTTCGCCAAGTTTTTGATGTCTATTTGATTGATGTCGCGTTTAAAAGTGGCAGAAAAGTTAACAGCGAACTGCTGCTAGTTGGAAAATATGTTACTAATTTCGGTATTTTATTACTTGCTGTTATTTATTTTGCTCAAACTCACAAAATCAATATTTTTGGCTTAATTGCTAGCTTGGGCGTTGGCGGCTTGGCTGTTGCTTTTGCGGCTCAAAAAACAATTGAACAATTTATTGGTGGAATTGTCCTATTTCTCGATCGCCCTTTTGTCGTTGATGATTACATTGGCTTGCCGGATGGTACATTTGGTAGAGTTGAATCGATTGGACTGCGTTCAACCAAAATTCGGACTTCTGGCAAAGGCACTTTAATGATTATTCCTAATAATTCTCTAACACAAACCCATATTGAGAATTTCACGGGTGCCAAGAAGGTGATGTCTATTGTTTATCTGAATTTTCATCAGACTATCGTTGCTAATGAACGAGCGCTAATTCAGCAAATTATCTTAGAAAGTACCAGCGACATCTTTGGTTTAGACTCCCGGAATACTGATGTCATGTTTCGAGAATTAGGCGGGCATACTCAAGCCCAAATCACCTTTTTTATTTTAGGTTCTGGAGAGGTTTCTATGGAATTACGCCGTCAGCTTCTCGATGTTGCTAGCCAAAACATTACATTCAAATTAAGGGAATATCAAATTGATTTTGATATTGAAGAACCCACTATTTATGTAGATGCGCCAATTACAATTTAGGATAGATTATGGAGTGGTTTGATTTATTGAATCGGGGGTTGGTTTATGCGGCAGTCAATCTTCATGTAATTCGCATTGCCCGATTTTTGTTTTTTGTTCTCATCTCCCTGATTTTAGGTCGATATACCCTGACTTTTATCCGGGCTATTATTAATCGCCTATTTCCCCCCCAAGTTGTTAAAGTTTGCGAGCAACTGTTTAAACCGTTGACTCAGCCTATCCGGATTACAGGTACGCTTGTTTTAGTTTCGCTGTCTTTGACTTGGTTGAGAGAATATCCCAGTCTCTATAATTTTCTCCGCTTTTTTAGCGACTTGGCAGTTACAATTAGCGTGGCTTGGTTGAGTTCGCGAATTTTGCGGCAAGTTTTACGATTTTATGGTATTGAATTAATTGGAAAGTTGGGTCGAGAAGTAGACGATCTACTTTTGGTTGTTGAAACCATTGCTAATGTTATTATTGGTGCGATCGCAGTTTTGGCTTTTGCTCAGGGGCGCTTTGATTTAATTGGCTTGGTTGCCAGTTTAGGAATTGGGGGAATTGCAGTGGCTTTTGCCGCTCAAAAGATATTAGAACAACTTTTAAGTACTATTGTTTTATATCTCGATCCTCCTTTTAAGCCCGGAGATTATATTCGTCTTTCCAATGGACAATTAGGGCGAGTAGAATCTATTGGCATTCGTGCCACTAAAATTCGGACGCTAGCAAAAAGCACTTTAATTATTGTTCCCAATTCTACTTTGATCACGATGGAAATTGAGAATGTCACCAGTGCAAAAAAGGTGATGGTTTTGCTCTATCTTGATTTTTATAAGATTTTAGCAGAACGGGAGCAAGCCTTAGTTCAACAAGCAATTAAAGAAAGCACTGACGCTCTTTTTGGGATAGATCCCGGCAGTACCAATATTGTCTTAAATGAGAGTTCTCAGGGAAATGCCACTAGAGCAAGGGTGACATTTTTTATTCTCGGATCGAATGAAAATTCGCTACAACTCCGCAAGCGCTTGCTAGAACTTGCCAACGAAAAAATTTCTAAAAAATTAAAAGAGTTCGGCATTGAGTTTATCGTCCAAGAGCCTAGCATCTACGTTGAATCGCCGGTTACAATCTAAATTCAGCTAGAATTATTAGCCGTTACACTGGTTAGAAGCGGTTGAGCTACAAGGGGAACAATCATCCTCCAGGGTAGCGTCTTCAGCGTAAGAAGTTGCTATTGTAAGTGAAATAGCTAAAATTTCTAAGATAGAGATTGTTAATCTAGCGAGGAGTTAAATGAGCCGATTAATCGAAACTGAAAAATCAGCCATTGTCAGAACTCCCAAACCCAGGAGACATCGACACAGTAGGTGGGAGCGAGGATGGCAGGGGAGGAGCATGGCTAACTGGCGACAGGCGCTGCGCTATGGTTATTTGCGGTTAATGACCCTGGAGGGAACGCCAGAAGCGATCGCGCGGGGTGTAAGCTGTGGAGTATTCGCGGGGTTATTCCCCCTATTTGGCTTGCAAACCCTCATCGGTGTTGCGCTGGCAACGCTGCTGCGAGGCAACAAAATTGCGGCGGCAGCGGCGACTTGGATTAGCAATCCCTTGACATATTTGCCAATTTATGCACTAAATTTTCAGGTGGGTGCCTGGTTGCTAGGAACAACCGATGTATCTTTTACCCGCGACAATTTGTTGGCTCCTCAGCAGCTCATTCAGTTTGGCGGCGAGTTTTTAGAAACGCTATTTCTCGGTTGCTTAGTGATGGGAATCTTATGCGGCACTGCTAGCTATTTTCTCAGCTTGCGGCTGGTGCGCCAGTTTCGCCAGTGGCAGCAAAGTACAACTCGTAGAAATCATCCCTCTCAGACTCGCGCCATCAAACCGCGATCGCCTATTAAACCCAATCGAACAACTCCTCGATAACCGTAGGGTCTGATAACTCAAAGGTTGCTAAAGCGAAAAGTTTTCCTCGTCATCAATTTGTACATCCCAACCCGCCGCTAGCACATCGGCAAGCATGGCTTCTAAAGCAGCCGCATTTAAGTTGCGATGGGTTTGTTCTTGCAAAGGATTAGACAGAGGCATCAGGCGTAACAAGCGAGTGTCTTGAACTAAATCAAGATAAGTCACTTGCTCGGAAGATTGTCGTAGCTCAATATAATCAAAACTGTAGACATTGAGGTAGAGTGTTTGATTTGCCACAATCGTCGCTTGTTGTAAATCGGCAAAAACTTCTCTAACGTAACCCTCACCCTCGCTTTGCAATTGTCCGTCTTCTAAGTGAAAATAGCGGACTCGTCCCAAATCAGCCAGCAGCCTTTGCATGTCTCGTTTATTAACGATCGCCCCAGTGTTGATAATACACGGAGCCGGGAGCCTTGTGTTCCTCACCCCGGTCGTCCACGGCATCAACTTCGCCGCGACAAAGTTGCTGGAGGCGAACGGCACGCCGCCGGAGGAACACCCGTTCACGAACATTGATCTAACAGGACGAAACGGCACGGCGGTGCTGTTCGCGGTCGTGGCCTGCGTCCTGGCCCCGCTCGCTG
>JAAHGE010000407.1 GCA_010672635.1 Desertifilum sp. SIO1I2
TTGCCATAGTCATGTTTAAGGCGGTGCAAATCTTGGTCTAAATTCCGTTGCCAAATTGCTCGCATTCCCTCATTTTGTTTGCCGGGAGCCAATGTCATGCCTAAACGCCCTGAGCGCGGCATCACCTCATCCGACAGAAAGTCAACCTGGATCGGGTGAGTGTCTGAAGTAATGAGCGGGCGGCGATCGCGTTTAGGAAGATTTAGGGAAGTTTGGGTCATAAGAGGGGAAATTGGTGAAAACGACGGTAAGGCGTTAGATGAGGTCGCTGTTTGGCGGGAAACGTTCATCGACAGTCCAACAATTTTTAGTTACTTTGGTCTCCGGATAGGCAAATCCTCATCAAAGTACGAATGTAGAATTTTATACGAATTATCTTTTTTAAAGGGTTCCTGGGAGTGCCGTGAAGCTGATTGATTGGGTTAGTTTTCTAGGTTTAATCGTCTCGCTGATAATTCTGTGGCAGTTTCGCAACATTCTGCTATTGGTGTTCACTGCTATTGTGCTGGCGATCGCGCTGAACAGTTTGGTGCGTTTCCTCAACCGTCGCTGCAAAATTCCACGCGGGGCAGCCGTGGGAGTAGGGCTGTTGTCAGTCCTAATTGGCTTTAGCATTTTAATCGGGCTGATCTTGCCTTTGTTCATCAGTCAGTTTCAACAGCTTATTTTGCTGGTTCCCCAAGGGGTCGAGCGCTTTATTATCTGGGCAAATCGGACTATTACCAATCCGCCAACCTGGTGGCCCCCGTTTGATATTGGCAGGCTTCCCCGTTTTAACGATATCAGCCAGCAACTGCTCGCCCTAGTGCAACAAGTCTTTGGCAACTTCTTCGTGTTCTTTTCCGGTTCGGTGGCGATCATCCTCCAAGTGTTGTTGGCGATGATTCTCACCTTGATGTTTGTTTCTAATCCAATCGCCTATCGCGAGCTATTATTGCGTTTATTTCCTTCATTTTACCGCCGCCGCGCCGATGTCATTCTTTCTAAATGCGAGGTTTCCCTACTGGCATGGTTGCGCGGCATTGCCATTAACTCCTTATTTGTGGCAACCGCCAGCGCCATCGGCCTAATGATATTAGGCGTTCCCTTTGTTTTTGCCCATGCAGTTGTGGCGGGCGTTTTTAATTTTATTCCCAATATCGGTCCGATGCTGAGTGTCGTGTTTCCCGTATCGGTGGCATTTTTAGATTCTTTTAGCAAAGCGATCGCTGTAATTATCCTCTATGCGATTATCCAAAATATTGAAAGCTACTTGATTGCTCCAATGGTGATGCAACAGCAGGTTTCGCTGCTGCCAGCGGCAACTCTCGTTGCTCAAATTTTCTTCGCTACTTTTCTAGGGCCTGTCGGTTTAATTTTGGCTCTTCCCTTAGCGGTGGTTAGCAAAATCTGGATTGAAGAAGCGATTCTCAAAGATATCTTCGATCGCTGGCCCGAAACAGGTTCAGAGGCCCTCCCTGAGACGAGTGCTGCACCAGAGGCGATCGCCGCGATGCCGCCCGCCGAACTTTCCCCAACACTTCCACCCCCAGAACCCTCTACCTCTGAGAATTCAGATCGATTGAGTCACTAAATACAAACAAAACCTGCCATTAATGACTCTGGCAGGTTGAGGTTGAGAAAGATTTCAAACAAACTTTTAGAGTTGAATCCTTTAAACCGATTCGCTCATGGATTTTTCTTCGGCATAACTTAACATCGCTCCCGATCGCAAGCGATGCATATAATCATTGAGGTCGGCTAAGACTGAACCGGAAAGGAAATAGGCTCCTAACAGATTGGGGAATGCCATTCCCAAAAGCATGGCATCGCTAAAATCAATCACAGGGCCGGCATTAACTACAGCACCTGTAAACACGGCCATTAATAACAAAACCTTGTAGATAATCACCGTGCGATCGCCAAATAAGTATTCCCAACTGCGTTCGCCATAATATCCCCAGGAAATCATAGTCGAAAAGGCAAACAGAAACACAGAAAGGGCCAGAAGCGTGGGAAACCAGCCAATGACTGTACCAAAAGCCTGACTGGTGAGTTCAGCACCGCTTAAACCTTCAAATTGGGGATTGTTGTAAACGCCGGTAATTACAATCACCAAAGCCGTCATATTGCAGACAACAACGGTATCAATAAACGGTTCGAGTAGCGCTACAATGCCTTCGCGGACGGGTTCTTCCGTGCGGGCGGCAGAATGGGCGATCGCCGCCGAACCAATTCCCGCTTCATTGGAAAAAGCCGATCTCCTAAACCCTTGTACCACAACCCCAATAAACCCACCCGCAACGGCTTGAGGATTAAAGGCCCCGCCGATAATTGCGCCAAGTGCTGTGGGAATTTGGGTAAAGTTGGCTAACAAAATCCAAACTGAGGCAATGACGTAAATGAGGCACATGGCCGGAACGATGGTTCCTGCAACAATGCCAATGCGTTCGATCCCGCCAATAATCACCAGTCCGACTAAAACCATCAGCACCAGACCGTAAAGCCAACTGGGAATGCCTGGAATAACTCCGGCTACTGCGCCGTAGGATTGGTTGGCCTGAAACATGGTGGCCCCGCCAAAGGTACCGCCAATGCAGAGAATGGAAAATAAGACGGCTAGCACTTTGCCAAAACCTGCCATCCCGCGTTCGGCTAGCCCTCTGGAAAGATAGCGCATCGGGCCGCCGGAAATGGTGCCATCGGGCTTAATAATTCGGTATTTTTGACCGAGAGTGCATTCAACAAATTTTGAGGTCATCCCCAATAGACCGCCAATGGTCATCCAAAAGGCCGCACCTGGCCCGCCTACGGTAATGGCGATCGCCACGCCTGCAATGTTCCCTAAACCGACTGTTGCCGACAGCGCCGCTGCCAATGCCTGAAAATGCGTTACTTCTCCGGTTTCATTGGGATCGTCATATTTCCCTCTGACCACATCAATGGCGTGTTTAAAAGCGCGAATGTTAATAAATTGCATCTGGATGGTGAAGATAATGGCTCCCATCACCAGCCAAAGCACAATAAAAGGAATTCCCGTCCTGGCATCAAAAAACAGCACTTTGAAGATGATCTCGTTGACAAACCAAGTAAAACTCTCGTTCAGACGGGCAATAAAGCCCCCTCCGCCAACCGTTTCTTCCTGAGCGAGTGCTACGCTCGGAATCAATAAAAATAGCAAAAAGTAGAGCCACGCTCGTCGTCTCATAGCGCTCCTTTACAATCCTCAAGACTTGTTAAGTAAAGTACCTAGCTGGCACTCGGCAAAATGTTCCTTTATAACATTTTTATCGGTTGCCTCTCTAGGCGATCGCGAGACTCTCACCCCAAGGGTCGATCTCTGATATTGAATTTATCGAAATTTCCCTCTACCGAAAGACAAAATTCTGTCCTAGGATAGATAGGTTTACAACAGTTCTTAAAAATTTTTCACAAGCAATCGACTTGCGAAAGGCGATCGCAACTTTAACATTATTAAGATGCCCCCTACCCATAAGTAAGGAAAATTCAAATAACTATGAGCTTGCTTAACATAGAGCGCGTTCTCATCCCCATTGACTTCTCTGACCAGTCATTTAGTGTTCTTGAAGAAGCACTTGAACTTGTCAAAGATCCCGCTCGGCTACATGTTCTGCATGTCTTACCTCACCTGAATCCCGGAGATCCGGGGATCGTGTGGAATCAAGTCAACGATCAAACGCGCAAGCAACACGTTGAAGAAGCTTTTCGCGAGCGTTATCCCGCATCCCAATATGCAGGAATTCACTTTAGTAGCGCCATTGGCAGTCCGAGTTCTGAAATTATTGACTATGCCAAAGCCCACAACATTACCCTAATTGCTATCTCATCTCACGGTTACACGGGCTTAAGTCGATTCTTGCTCGGATCGGTGACAGAAAAGGTAGTTCGCTACGCTCATTGTCCGGTTTTGGTCTTGCGCCAAACCTGAGATTGCCATTAAAGTCTGATCTGGCTGTTCGAGCCAACCGCATCGCTTTTGAGTAAGCTAAAAGAAAACTTGGAGCGACGAATTCTCATGCCGCGATTTCAACCCTATAGTATCCAAATGCAGATTGCTCGGATGTTTGCTGAGGGTCAATCGTTCTTTGCCTTAACTCGCGTTCAAGATTGGTTGACAGAGCGAAACCAAAATCCCGCAGACTACGAAATTATCTTTCATCAAAAACCCGCCCCTCCAGGTTCTCAGGAGGTCATCCAAATTGAGATTGAACTGAAGCGAAAAGACGGTCAACCCGTTGATGAATGGTTGCTCGCTGAAGTTAACCGTCCCGCTTGAACTTAATATCGCCAGCGCGAGACAAACCCTCTAGCGTCAAGATGCACGATATCGGGGAATGAGGCATATCGGCCGAGTCCACCTTGCCACCAAGGGTCTAGAGAATTATAAAGTTGCAAGCCCGATAAGCCATTGACATAAAAGTCAATACCATCCCCTTCGAGGTGGCGAGAATAAATGGCACCACCTACCGCAGCGTTAATGGCGGGGGGACGGTACCAACTGGTAATAACAAAAGGTCTACCAATGCGGTTGCGAGCTTCCTGTGCGGCTCTGGCAATTCTCACCATCCCGTAGGTAATTGAAGTGTTTGGGGGAATTCGCGTTCCGCCATGCGTGGCTTCTGCCCAGGTAAAGTTAGAACCCAGAAAAATCGGTTGATATAGACCTACGGGGTTGCTAATGCCCGGTACGCGGATTGTTGGACCAGTCGGGGCGGGCGTAGGGGTGGGTGCAGGGGTCGGGGTGGGTGCAGGGGTTGGGGTTGGGGTGGGGGTGGGTGTTGGAGTTGGTGCTTCGGGATTGGCAAAAATCAGTTGGGAGTGACCCTTGAAGACATACCAGGTGTTAAATCCTCCCAGGACAGCGAAATAGAGGGTAAATTTCCAATGTCCTTGTTCTTCTAACCAAGCAGCGATTCGGTATTCGGAGTTGGCTCTGACCGCATAAAGTTCTGAGGGAGATAGCTCTGAAGATTGTCTTGGCGATCGCTTCAGGACGGTATCTACGGTGATGCGGATTCTAGCACGACCATCATTCGCCATAGCAAATTAAGG
>JAAHGE010000408.1 GCA_010672635.1 Desertifilum sp. SIO1I2
CTGAATGATAACAAAATCGCCCTCGACACCCAAGTTTTACGCAGCGATATCGGTGAAGTACAATCTGTTTCCTTCACCGCTAAACCGCAAGTCGTTACGGGTGGAACAGGCGTTGTTTTAGAAGACATCCAATATGTTGAAGGGAAAGAACTCCCCCCTGAATTTACCCAAGCAATTGTGAATAAAGTGGCCGACATTCTCAATTTACGCAGTTTTGACTTAGAAGGAATGACCCTACGGATCGATAGCCTTCAAATTGAAGCCGGGAAATTGATCCTCAACGCTCAAGCACACATCGTAAAAATTCCCGCTTAGGAACCCAAGCTTCAGCTTTTTTAAGTCAAGGAAAATCCTTCAAGCCTCTACATAAGCGTTTCCCAAACTGATATTAAGAGATCGGGGATTAAGGCAAAAACAAGGTATCCTTATCCCTATCTCCCCATTCCTTCCTGGCAATTGCTCGTATTTCTAACTGGCGAGTGATTGACAACCCCCTGCTTTTGACCACAATAGAAGGCATATCTCTTTAGTTTAAAGCCAAACGCGATGCAAACTTACGATGTTGTTATTATTGGTGCAGGTCATAATGGACTGACCTGTGCTGCTTATTTACTAAAAGCAGGATATAGCGTTTTATTACTCGAAAAACGCTCCGTTCCCGGAGGTGCAGCCACCACTGAAGAAGCCTTACCGGAAGAAGCACCGGGTTTTAACTTTAACCTGTGCGCCATCGATCACGAATTCATTCACCTAGGACCCGTGGTCGAAGAACTCGAACTCGAAAAATATGGACTAGAATACTTGTGGTGCGACCCCGTTGTCTTTTGCCCGCATCCCGATGGCACCTATTTTTTAGGGCATAAATCCGTTGAAAAAACCTGTGCAGAAATCGAGCGCTTCAGCCCCCGCGATGCTCAAAAGTATGCTGAATTTGTAGATTTTTGGCAAAGAGTTCTGGGTGCAATTACCCCAATGTTTAATGCACCGCCCAAATCAATTATTGATATTGCAGGTAATTACAACATCGACGGCATCAAAGACTTGCTTTCAGTATTGGGAACCCCCGATAAAATTCTGGACTTTGTGCGAACCATGCTCACCAGTCCCGAAGATTTGATGAACGAATGGTTTGACAGCGAATTTGTGAAAGCCCCCCTGGCTAGACTCGCCGCTGAAATTGGCGCGCCTCCCTCTCAAAAAGGGCTAGCGGTTGGGGCAATTATGATGGCGATGCGTCACAAACCGGGCATGGCACGTCCTAAAGGCGGTACGGGGGCGTTAACCAAAGCGCTGTTAAAGCTGGTGGAAGCGGAAGGGGGTAAAGTTTTAACCGATCAATCCGTAGAGCAAGTTTTAATTGATGATAACCGGCGGGCGGTAGGCGTGCGTACCGCAAATGGAACCGAATACCGCGCCACTAAAGGCGTCATCTCGAATATTGATGCGCGTCGCCTCTTCCTGCAAATGGTCGATCCAAATGCTATCGATCCGGTTGACCCCGATTTGCGAGAACGCTTAGAGCGCCGTATTGTCAATAATAACGAAACGATTTTGAAGATTGACTGTGCTTTATCGGAGCCGTTGCGCTTTGAGGCTTATAACCACACCGATGAGTATTTGGTCGGTTCTGTGTTAATTGCTGATTCGGTTTACCAGGTGGAAAAGGGTCACTCTTTAGCTTCTATGGGAGAAATTCCTGATGAAGACCCTTCTATGTATCTGGATGTCCCGACCATTCTCGATCCGTCAATGGCTCCTGAAGGCAAGCATACGCTGTGGATTGAGTTTTTTGCACCCTATAACGTGCGGGGACGGGAAGGAACGGGACTCAATGGCACGGGATGGACGGATGAGTTAAAGAATAAAGTGGCAGACCGCGTGATTGATAAGTTGGCAGACTATGCGCCCAATGTCAAACAATCGATTATTGCGCGGCGGGTGGAAAGTCCGGCGGAACTGGGGGCGCGCCTCGGTGCATACAAGGGGAACTACTATCATGTGGATATGACCCTAGATCAGATGATCTTTTTCCGACCTTTACCGGAGATTGCCAATTACAAGACGCCCATTCAAGGCCTATTTCTAACGGGTGCAGGGACGCATCCGGGCGGATCGATTTCGGGAATGCCGGGTCGCAACTGTGCTAGAACGTTCATTAATTCTCAACAGCCGATAACGCAAACGCTGAAGAATGCGGGAAATTCGATTAAATCGGCGGCGAAGTCGATGTTTGGGATTATTTAGTCTCTTACGCCTGGTTGACTGACAATCAATATAGTCGCGTAGGTTGGGTTGAGGTACGAAACCCAACACACCTGGCGGCTGTTGGGTTAATAATGTAACTCAACCTAGGACAACATAAGACTTTCAGCAGTGAGTGTCAGTCAATCAGCGCTTACCCTAGAAATTGGGTTGAGGAGTCTCCTTTGTGAAAGAGCAAAATTTTGGTGCTTGGAGTTGCTGAATCTTGTGCTTGGCGATTTTCAAAATATCCTGACATTAGCCCAATCGAAGATATCTTTAATCTCAGCTAGAAAATAGGGGCTTTCACAACATTTTAAGAAGTATGGCTGTTTTGATTTGAGTGAGTGTTGGCTAATTTTTTAGGTCTGCTTGTTGTATCTAGGATGCGATTGAGGGAATTCTAACAGCAGTTTCCTTCAATCAAGATTATGAGCAGGACCATCGATCGCTCTTTGAAAATCGCGGGCTACTCTGCGAGCGAGCAACTCTATGCAGGTTTGCGGACTCAAGTGTATCGAGCAGTCCGAGAAGAGGACGGCCAACCTGTGGCGATTAAACTATTGAAACGAGAATATCCTAGCTTTAGCGAGCTGGTGCAGTTTCGCAATCAATATGCGATCGCCAAAACTCTAGACTGTCCGGGTATTGTCAAACTCTACAGCCTTGAACCCTATAACAATGGCTATGCCTTGATTATGGAGGATTTTGGGGGAGTTTCTCTGCGACAATTTGCTCAAGGAAAGCCGCTAGATTTCCAGCAATTTCTACCGATCGTGCTGCAACTGCTAGACGCGCTTCATCAGTTGCATCAACATCGGATTATTCATAAAGATATCAAGCCTGCGAATATCTTGATCCATCCTGAGACTCATCAGGTCAAATTGATTGATTTTAGCATCGCTTCGCTGTTACCCAAAGAAACCCAAGATGTTCAAAGCCTGAATGGGTTAGAAGGAACGCTCGCCTATCTATCACCCGAACAAACCGGGCGCATGAACCGAGGAATTGACTATCGCAGCGACTTTTATTCCTTGGGTGTCACCTGTTTTGAGCTGTTAACCGGACAGCTACCGTTTGTTTCTAACGATCCAATGGAGTTGGTTTATTGTCATATTGCCCAACATCCTGCTAATGTTTGCGAACTGAACCCCAAGATTCCTTTGATGTTGGGGGAAATTGTCCGCAAACTGATGGCTAAGAACGCCGAAGACCGCTATCAGAGCGCTTTGGGAATTAAGCAGGATCTTTTAATCTGTTTGGAGCAGCATAATTTAGGTGACTTTACCCCGTTTGAGTTAGGACAGCGCGATATTAGCGATCGCTTTCTGATTCCCGAAAAACTCTACGGACGAGAACAAGCGGTTAGCACGTTGCTAGAGGCTTTTGGACGGGTTGCGGGTGGAGCCACTGAATTGATGTTGGTGGCTGGCTTCTCTGGGATTGGTAAAACGGCGGTGGTGAATGAGGTTCATAAGCCGATTGTCCGCTGTAACGGCTATTTTATTAAGGGCAAATACGACCAGTTTAATCGCAATGTGCCTTTGTCTGCGTTTGTGCAAGCGTTTCGGGATTTGATGAAGCAGTTATTGAGCGAAAGCGATCTGCAATTGCAGCGCTGGCAGCAGCAGATTCTCGCCGCAGTTGGAGACAATGGACAGGTTCTGATTGAGGTGATTCCTGAGTTAGAATTTGTGATTGGCAAGCAACCTGCGATCGCCGAATTATCGGGGACTGCTGCCCAGAATCGTTTTAACCTGCTGTTTCAAAAGTTTATTCAGGTTTTTGCTCAAGCCGAACATCCTCTGGCAATCTTTCTGGATGATTTGCAATGGGCGGATTTAGCCTCGCTCAATTTGCTGAAGCTGCTCATCTCCCAAAGCAATTTTCCCTATTTATTGATTATCGGCGCTTATCGCGATCGCGAAGTGTTTGCGGCTCACCCGCTGGTTTTGACATTGGATGAGATTAAAAAGACTGCGGCGATTGTTAATACTTTGACGCTCTTCCCGTTGAGCCAAGCCGATGTTAACCATCTGATTGCAGATTCGCTTACTTGTGCCCTAGATGCGGCATTGCCTTTGACCGAATTGATCTATCAAAAAACCCAAGGAAACCCTTTCTTCACCACGCAGTTTTTAAGAATGTTGCACGAAGAGGGGCTAGTTTATTTTAATTGGAATGTTGGCTTTTGGCAATGTCATATCACCCAAGTGCGATCGCTTGCCCTAACGGATGATGTGGTCGAATTCATGGCGCAACAGCTTAAGAAATTACCTCAAAAGACGCAACAAGCCTTAAAACTTGCCGCTTGTATTGGCAACCAATTCGATCTAGAAACGCTAGCCATTGTTTCCGAAAAATCTGCGGCTGAGGTTGCCCTAGACTTGTGGAAAGTTTTGCAAGAAGGCTTAGTCGTTCCTATTAATGAAGTTTACAAATTTTATCAAACTGAAACCTCTAATTGTTTGGGAGATTATCTCGCTCCTACCGCTGGCAATTGTACGTATAAGTTTTTGCACGATCGCGTGCAACAAGCAGCTTATTTTCTCATTCCAGACGACCAAAAACAGAGAACGCACTACAAAATTGGTAAACTTTTACTGCAAAAGATTTCGGCTGATACCAGACACGAGCGAATTTTTGAAATTGTCAACCAACTTAATTATGGCACCTCTTTAATTACGCAACCGACAGAACGCGAAGAACTCGCCCAATTAAACTTAGTAGCTTCTCGGAAAGCCAAAAATTCAACCGCCTATGAAACCGCTCGCGAGTATGTCAATACGGGTTTATTTCTACTGGGAGA
>JAAHGE010000409.1 GCA_010672635.1 Desertifilum sp. SIO1I2
TTATGGCGGAGTTTAAGTACCAATCCGGCGTTATGCTTGCACCAAGAACCCGCCAAGCTAGCCGAAAACCAACCCGCTGAGTTAACGCTATTTAACCCAGAAGAAAGCTGGGTTGTCGATGGACGCAGCTTGAAATCTTTAGCCGCGAATACGCCGTGGTGGGGCCAGGAAATTCAAGGCAAAGTTGTAGGATGCGTGAGTTAACGTATTTTCTATTGTTCCCATTGGCACTCATATGAGCGATCTTTGATGGAGTGAGAAGAGTTGGTCAATAGCTCGTATTCCACCACAAGCCTAAAATGCTGGTGATGCAATTCCAAACTCATACTTTTAATGACTGATGGTAGTCCGATAGCAACGCTTCACCTGAGCGATCTTTGCCAGAACAAACTCGAACGCCCCGGATGGTCGCTCACTTTTGGAGCAACCTGTATGGAAGCGGCTGCTGTTTGCCTGAAAGATCGAGGACATTCAGAGTGTATCGCATTACAAATCGACGGTATCCAATCCTGTGCAATTGAACTTCAATGGAATGAAATTTATGACACGATCCGCCGATTCAATGCCGATCGAGAAGTCGCCATTGAATATGGGCTTATGGTATTGCTGCACTTCTCATGCCTTATCTTACCAACCTCACTATCATTGAGCGTTCGGTTAAAGGAAAAGGGTTTGGTTTCGATTTTTGGCTTGGTTCTATTGAGGATTCAGATACCCTGTTTCAGCGTAAAGCCCGCTTAGAGGTCTCAGGCATTCGCAAAGGTTCTGAAGCCATGATTCAATCCAGAGCTAATATGAAGCTACAGCAGATTACTCCCTCGGATAGCGTAGCTCCTGGCTACGTTGCTGTCGTTGAATTTGGGACTCCCAGAGTACGGATCGTAGAAAAATGCAGGATGTAGAAACCCTTCACCGAGAAGCGATGGAACTGGTAGACCAGGCGATTCTGGCTCGTCAACAGGACGATGCTGAGGTGGCGATCGCGCTTTCTAGGGCTGCTTTCTCTAAAGAACG
Source organism: Desertifilum sp. SIO1I2 (assembly GCA_010672635.1). GTDB lineage: Bacteria > Cyanobacteriota > Cyanobacteriia > Cyanobacteriales > Desertifilaceae > Desertifilum. The sequence continues at coordinate 1,015 of JAAHGE010000409.1, forward strand.
GGCGGCGGCGGATCTTGTGGCCAATCAATTTGACCTAGAACCGACTCGCGCTGTTTTGCATCGCAGTGCAGCAGTTCTGGCCATTGAGTGTGGTGAACTTCGTGACGGGTGAACGTCTGATTGGACGGGCCCTAGCTGGCAATCCTCCCAAGGATATTACTGACGAACTGCGCGACCTGCTTCTCGAAGAAATCTATTCTCAGCGCGAGGCAATTCAGTAATGAACTCTAGGCATACACCATCATTGCGATCTGCTTTTCATTCGACTTGTAACGATCTTAAACGGTTGAGGGCGGCGGCGAATTCGAGGGGACGGAATTCGGTTAAGTCGCTTTGGGGATAGGGGGTGAGGATATCTAAACCCTGTTGGGCGATATCAGCGCTGAGGGCTGCTAGGATCTCGGCTAAGGTGCGATCGCCATTAATATAGCGCTCCTTGGCATAAACCATTGCTTGGGCGATCGCCCTCAGTTGCCCCGGTTCTATAATTTGGCTAACGGCGGATAGGTCGATATTTTCGGTTCCAAACCCCATCTCATCAACATCGCGAACTTTTAGCTTCACGGCTCGGTTGCCGCGCGATGGGTCTAAACTGTTCGCTAAGGGAGTTCTAGGGGTAATAGTCCCAAAATGCTCTCCCCCTTCTGCGAGTCTTGCGGTTTGGTAGCTTTCGGCGATCGCTCTAGCCTTTGCGGTAACATCAGCAGGCTGATACTCTGTCATCGCAATCACTGTATCTGCAACATCGAAATAGTCGCCGCTACCCCCCATCACCAGCACTGTGGAAACGCCATAGTCACTGCACAATTGTTTGATTTTGTCAACTAATGGCGTAATCGGTTCGGCAGATTTGGCAATTAAAGCTTGCATTCGGCGATCGCGGATCATAAAATTCGTTGCCGAAGTATCCTCATCCACCAGTAGCACCTTTGCTCCGGCTTCCAACGCTTCAATAATATTGGCGGCTTGCGAGGTACTGCCGCTGGCATTTTCCGTTGAAAAATTCGTTGTACTGCGTCCTTGGGGCAGATGATTGATAAATGGGGAAATATCCACCCCCGCAACGTTGCGCCCATCTTCCGCCCGAATTTTCACGGCTGTGGGTTCTGTCACCACAAATTCTCGCCCATCGCCGGGGATATGATTGTAAACGCCCAACTCAATGGCTTGCAGCAGGGTAGACTTCCCATGATAGCCGCCCCCAACAATTAGGGTAATGCCTTGAGGAATCCCCATACCTGTCATTTCACCCCGGTTAGGGCAATTCAACGTCACCCGCAGACTGTCAGGAGATTGAAATGCGATCGGGTTATCGGTTAAAGGTTGAGGGTTGATACCGCTGCGACGCGGGAGAATAGCACCATCGGCGATAAAGGCAATTAAACCCTTTTCGGCTAATTGCGATCGCAATGCCTCTGCATCCTCCACCGTTTCCACATGGCGCTGTACCTCTTGGGGGTTCAGACTCGCGTACAGCAACGCCCGATGGACAATATCGGGAACCTCCACGCACAGCATCTCCGCTGCTTGATAGCCAAGGATCGTTCTGCCCCTGGCGGGTAAACCGACTGTAAACCGAATTTCTAGATAATCCTCAAACCATAACGCCGCTGTTCGGCTGACAACCTCTTGGGAGGGTTTGGCAATTTGAATTAAACCGCTTTTTCCCGTGCCTTTAGAATTACTCAACCGTTGCGCCACTCGATAAAATTGCCGCGTCAGATAATCTCGCAGCGCCATAGCGCGAATCGGCGTTTGATAGAGTTCTACCGGGAACTGAGCAACAGTATGGGGAATTTGTACCCGTAACTGACTCGGAGACGCAAACGGATCGCCTTGGACGTAATCGACTTTTAAGGTAAAGTCCGGAAATGTATAGCGCCCTTGAATATCTTTATAAGCCTTGTAACTGCGATTGTCTAGGCTGTGGAGAAGTCGCTTAAGGCTGTCTGAATTGGACATAAATTGCTGCAATCTCAGTTGAAAACAAGGGGTTCAATCTTAAGACAGATGCCTTCTGAACGATTGAGTTTGCTTCCTAAGAATGAGGAAGGAGGGCAAAGGTGACTGTTAGCATAAACTTTAGATTATCAATAATCAACAAAATTCATCCAGATTTTTGCCCAAATTTTTTTAATTCTCAATGCTTTTAAGGAGAAAAACAGATGGCTATTGAACATCGAGTCGGCGCGGCTTTTAAGAAACTAGAAGGCAGACTAGAAGAGGCAGTCGGTGCTTTAGCAGGCAATCAAAGGCTGAAAGCTGAAGGACAAGCCAAACAAGCCCATGCAGATGCCCAACATGCCAAAGAAAACTTGAAAGATCGGGCAAAGCGTTTGATTAACCGCGTTTAGACTGCCCCTTGCAATTCTAAACGCTTGAGGACGACTCGTAGCGAGCGATCGCCTGTTTGAGAAACTCAGACGCCGTGGTTCGGATCTTTTGCGATCCACCCGTTTGTTGCCAGCCGAACACTGTTTGAGGCGATCGCCATAACGTTAAATGCTCAACCCCCGGATCGGCATAGAAGCTATCGCTTCCCGCTCCTAACAGCGCTGAACTCCAGTGAGTAAAATAATCGTGGCTGACGCGATGGATCGGAAAAAAGCCCACCAGAGGCACTCCCCAACCATCGATCGCAATCAAGGCTTTCACCTTACCGCCAAACCCCTGCCAAGCCCAAGCTGCCCCAATTGCTCCAACCACGCCCGCGCTAAAACTAATAAACAAAAGCTCTGAGGATCGCCACGGATCGCCCACTTGTCGCCACAGAAATTGTGAAATATCTGCCGAAGAAATTGCTCCAATTCCCGACGCCGGAAACGTCACCACCTTCAACCCAGGCATCTCCCCAAGCTGCAACCCCTCAACAAATTGTTGAGTCAGCAGTGGATCGTGAATCCCAGGGCAAATAACAAGCGTTAGCATACAGTTAACCGTATCACTCTCTCCATCTTGCCATCCCTCCCCGCTCAATAACCCACTTAGCGCCGTCTTCCCCCCACCTCCCCATCCCCCATCCTCTTCTTCCCCAACTCCCTTCTTCCCACTCAGCACCCAGCACTTTCTACTCAGCACTAAGAAGTCCCCCCAGGGGGGATGTTACCCTAGAGTATAGCCTGGGGAGATTTAGGAAATTTCCGTCGGCAATACTCAACACCATTGCAAAGACAGGGAAAAAATAGTGGTTGCCACTCCAGAAAAACAGGAACAAACAAATCATGTCCATGCAGGTAGCGATCGCGTTGCCGTTCTGCTCATGGGTTATGGAGAAGTCGAAAGCTACGAAGACTTTGCCAACTATAACGAACAAGCCTTAAACTTATTAACCGCCAAATTTGCTCCAGTACCCACCTGGATTTATCCCCCGTTGGCGAAACTGCTAGCAATCTTTGACTTGCACGAGTGGAGTCATCAGCACGGACAGTTTATCTCGCCGCACAATGCGATTTTTGAGAGACAGCGGGCAGGCATTGAGCAACACTTGCAAGAACGCTGGGGCGATCGCATTCAGGTCTTTAAAGCCTTTAACTTCTGCGCGCCTTTCCTCCCGGAACAAGTTTTAGAGGAAATTAAAGCCCAAGGATTCGACAAAATCTTAATTTATCCCCTACTGGTGGTTGATTCCATCTTCACCAGCGGCATCGCCGTCGAACAAGTCAACAATGCCCTAACGCACTTAGCAGACGGTGCCGAACATTGGGTAAAAGGACAGCGCTACATTCCCTCGTTCTATAATGAACCCGCCTATATTAATCTACTGGCAAAACGGGTTGAAGAAAAGATTATCGACGATCTCGCCGTTGCCCATCTGCCCTCGCAAACCGGGATTGTGTTAATGAATCACGGTTGTCCCCACAAAGCCAAGGGCTTTACCTCTGGGATTACTGAAAGCCAAATCCTCTACGATTTAGTCCGCGAACAGCTAATTTACAAATATCCCTTAATTTCCGTAGGCTGGCTCAACCACGATACGCCCTTGATTGAGTGGACGCAACCCAACGCTAAGTTAGCGGCTGAAAACCTCATTCAGCTA
>JAAHGE010000041.1 GCA_010672635.1 Desertifilum sp. SIO1I2
GGGGATCGGATTGCAGTCTGTGCCAGTTCGCCTTGCGCGAAGCCCCCAACGCCGTGGCGATCGCCCCCGTTAATCGTCTCAATCAGATCTCGCTTTATCCGCTAAATAACCTTCCCCAAAGCCCCATTTCAGAAAAATTCCATCGCAAACCACCCGACCCATTGGCGTTTTGTAATATTGCTTGTAGGCAACAAACAGCGCGATCAAAATCACCACCAAAGTCACTGATTTTCTGGGATCGAGCAAGAATGCACTAATTCCCAACATAACTTGAGTAAACAAGGGTAACTCTACCCCAATTTCTTCAAAAATTGCGGCAAAAGTTGGGATTAAAAAGATAGTCAGCGCTAAGAAAATAATGACAGCCAAGCTTCCCACGGTGGTTGGGTAAGACATCGCTGACTTCAATTGGTTTTGCAGGCGAGCCGAATCTTCTAAAAGCTTTGCCAAGCGGTTCAGCACTTCGTCGAGTACCCCCCCAACTTCACCCGCTTGTACCATTGCTACGTACAAATTATCAAAGCAAGCCGGATGCTTGCCCATTGCTTCGGAAAGGTTAGAACCTTCTTGAACTTCTGCCGAAATTTGCTTGAGCGCCTTTTTGAGCTTAGGGTTTTGACACTGGTCGGTGAGAACGCTCAAACAGCGAACCATCCCTACGCCCGCATTAACCATTGCGGCAAATTGTCGAGAGAAAACGGCTTTATCCTTAACGGTGACAGAAGCTGTCGCTACTGCAAAAGCTTCATTTAAGTCGTCAAGATTAATATTTTTGATGTCAAAGCTTTGCGCCTTTTTGAGATCCGCAACCGTTAAACCTCTATCGCGTAATAAGCTGCGAGCTTCTCCCAGAGAATCAGCAGTAATTTTCTCTTTTTTAGCTTTTCCAGTATTATCTCGAACGCTAGCAATGTACGTAGGCATGGCAGTTCCACATAAATTGAGAAGTGGCGAAAGGGAGCTATTCGTTAGGGGTATCTCCCAATCCTAAAGGACAAGACCCCCTAACTAACAACCCTCATCACAGGCTGACAAGGAGACTTAGTGAGCGCCAACTTTACCTTTTGCGCCCGAAGGGACTGCACCAATCAAGCGAGCCAATTCATCCGGTCGCGAACTCTTAGACATCGCATCTTCGTAGGAAACTTTCCCTTCGTTGTAAAGCCTTGCTAGACACATTTCCATTGTCTGCATTCCTAGTTTAGCCCCGGTTTGAATAGCCGAGTAAATTTGGGAGGTTTTACCTTCACGAATCAGGTTGGCGATCGCTGGCGTATTGACCATAATTTCTTGAGCTGCAACCCGTCCCCCGCCGACTTTCGGCACGAGGTTTTGCGAGCAAATCCCCACGAGCGATCCGGACATCTGAGCGCGGATTTGGGGCTGTTGAATGGGTGGGAAAACATCAAGCATCCGGTCAATAGTTCCCGCCGCCGAGTTGGTGTGCAAGGTTCCAAAGACTAAGTGACCGGTTTCCGCCGCCGATACCGCCAAGCTAATCGTTTCTAAGTCCCGCATTTCACCCACCAGAATGATATCGGGGTCTTCCCGTAACGCTGCTTTCAGGGCGTTGGCAAAACTTTTGGTGTCTTCGCCCTTTTGGCGTTGGTGGAACAAGCTTTTGACATTGGGGAAAACATACTCAATTGGGTCTTCTACCGTCAGAATATGCTCGGCTCGCGTGCGGTTAATCATGTCCAGAATAGCGGCCAGAGTGGTTGTTTTCCCCGAACCGGTTTGTCCTGTCACCAGCACCATCCCTCTAGGACGTTCTGCGAGTTCCTTCATAATTTCAGGAACGCCGAGTTTCTCGAAATTAGGGATTTTGGAGGCTAAGGCTCGCAAGCAGGCCGCAAAACAGCCGCGTTCGCGGTAAACGTTCACCCGAAACCGCGCTAAACCTTTTACCCCATAGGCGCAGTCTAGTTCCCAGTTTTGCTCCAGTTCTTTGCGCTGGGTGTTGTTGAGCATACTGAAGATCAACCGCTGGCAGCCATGAGCGTCCATTTGCTCGCCAAACTGGGGTTGTGGAGTCAGCTTTCCGTGAACCCGGAAATAAATCGGCGCACCTGCTTGAATGTGGATATCCGATCCTCCCTGCTCCACCAGGGACTCCATGACATCTTCAATCATTAATTCCATGTGGGTTTCTCCTTAGTTGTCATTTAGGAATCAGTCAGGCTCCTGTTCGGAGCCAGAAAGGTCGAAACTTGTTTACTCGGTGAACCGAGGGGTCATGCAATAGGGACACTCTAACCATTCTTGTTGCAGGCCCGCACCGCAAGTTTTGCAGGTTAAGCCTACTTTTCGTTTGGCTTTGAGTTCAGCTTCTAAGCCGGTATCGGTATAGGTGACGCGCTCTACTTCTTCTAACGTTGTATCGCCGCGACGAACAAGATTCAAGCTATAGGCTAAAAGCGTCACCATGCCTTCTTCAACGGCGGTTTCTTTAATCCGTTCGGTGGGCGCGCCTTGGTTAATTAACATTTGCAGGGGTTCGGTGACGCGCAAGACTTCGTAAACCCCACAGCGTCCCTTATAGCCAACGCCGCCGCATTTCGGGCAAAGTTCGCCTTTGTCTTTGAGTTCTGTGCGGGCTTCTAGGGGGATAGTGTTGGCTTTGTAGAAGGTGACATGCGCTTCTTTAGAGGCAGATAAGCCGTAACGAGCCAATTCTTCGGGTTCGGGTTGGTAGGCGAGGCGACATTCGGAACAAACCCGTCGCATCAGCCGCTGAGCGACAACGCCGAGTAAGGCACCGGAAACCATGAAGGGTTCTACACCCATTTCATCAAGACGCGCGATCGCGCCGGAGGCGTCATTGGTGTGTAAGGTGGTTAAAACGAGGTGTCCGGTTAAAGCCGCTTCAATTGCCGTTTTTGCGGTTTCTTTGTCTCGCGTTTCACCCACCAGAATGATATCTGGGTCTTGACGCAAGAAAGCGCGGAGAATATTGGCAAAGGTTAAGTCTTTTTCGCGAATCACCTGACATTGGGTAATCCCTGGTAGCGCGTACTCAATTGGATCTTCAGCGGTACTGATATTCACGCCCGGTTCGTTGCGTTCGGACAAAATCGAGTACAGAGTTGTCGATTTCCCCGAACCTGTAGGACCTGTCACCAGAATCAGACCGAAGGGGCGACTTGCCATCTCTCGCACCAACTTCAGGGTTTCTGGGTCGGTAATCAGCTTATCAAGTCCCAATTGCGTTGAGGAGTTATCCAAAATCCGCAATACGATCTTTTCGCCGTACCGGGAGGGCAAACTGTTTACCCGAAAGTCTACTGTACGCCCTTGGAATACCCGCCGAATCCGTCCGTCTTGAGCTTGGCGGCGTTCGGCAATATCTAAGTTTGAGATAATCTTGAAACGAGAGGTTAGGGCAGGAATAATCTTTTTGGGGAGGCGATAGTATTCTTGCAGTACGCCGTCTTTCCGCATCCGAACTCGCATATCTTCTTCTTGCGGTTCGATGTGAATATCCGAGACGCCTTCGGTTAAAGCTTTTGCAAGGATTTGGTTAACCATTTTAATGACCGGAGCGCTGTCGGCTTCATTAATGGCTTTTGACAAGTCCTCTTGGGAGGGTTCGTCGCTCTCGGCGTCTTCAAGTTCGGTTTCAATTTGAGCAATATCAATTTCCAGAGATTCTGGGTTGATTTTATTGGGTGCGGGTTGGCGCTTGACTTGCTCGTCGAGATATTTAGAGATAATCTGCTGAAAGTCTTCTTGGGTGATCACCATCCGCTGCATGGTGAATCCTTGAGGACGCAAAACGCGGTTGAGGTCATCTTGAGCGGCTAGGTTGTCAGGATCGACCATTGCAATCAGCACGCTGGGGGGCTGATTGTTAGATTTAGAAAGCGGGACTAGGCTGTAGCGGCGGCAGATATCAATCGGGATCAGGGTGTCAATCAGTTCGGTAACTTGGTCGTTGGCAATTTCGCTAATTTCCGGGTCGAGCGAATCAACGCCGTAAAGGATTTTGAGTTCAAAGAGTTGTTGTTTTTTGTACTGGCGAACTAAATCTGGGGGAAGTTGCTGTCCTGTAAGGGCTTCAAGAACTTGGGTGAGCGGCCGACCTGATTTGCGACTTTCAACTAAAGCTTGCTGCATTTGGTCTACGTTGACGTAGCCAGACCGGACGAGCTTGTTACCAAATGGGGAAAGGTTATTCGCTGCAATGAGTGCTGTACTGGGAACGCGCCGCTGCGATGGAGAGTTAGTCATAGCGATAGCAGGTAAGGGTTTGATTAGGGATTAGGATTAACAGCGCTCCAGTGCCTAGCCCAGAAGAGGTTATCGAAGGATCGCCACGGGCAGTTGCAGAGTTCAGCGCCGCCTCTGTGCTACTATTATGCATACTACCCAAGACTAAAGGAAAAATAACACGACGAGCCAATTGGTGAGGCTCGTGCCGATCGTCTAAATCGCTTGGGAGATTGTTCGGCAATGTGACTCTAAACGTTTTATTATTAAGTTTTTATTAGAAAATTGCATTGAGCAAAGGAGTTCGGGTACTGATGCTGCAATGCGCCCGCTAACCTTTAAGGCGATCGCGCTTTAAGGTTACTCTAAAGGTTAGTCTTAGCTTAAAAGCGATTAGATCGAGTTGAACGCGAAAACGCTACAATCAAAAGCGTTGTCCGTTAAACTCAAAACTTTCTCAACAGACAATTGCTAAAGGCAAGGCTCTCTAGAACAGTCATTGAGGCTCAATGCAGCACTCAACCTCCAAGCTAGAAGTCTGGCAACGTAGGATTAGCGCATGATGATAGACGAAGAAAAACAGTTCGACAACACCCCCGACTCAACCCGCGAAGTCTCCGATCTGCCAGAAGATGCGACCGGGGTTTCGCCCTCAGACCCAGAGGAAGTGAGTGCAGCCGCATTCGAGGCGGAAAATATACCCGTTGCTGAGGCGACAGCAGAACCAGCACTAGAGGAGCAAACCGCCCTAGATGCAGAAGCGTTGTTGGCGGAAGTCGCCCGCAAAGATGCCGAAGTAGAGACGCTCAAGGCTCAGCTTAAAGACCTGAATAACCAGTCCATTCGGATCGCGGCAGACTTCGATAATTATCGCAAGCGGACGCAAAAAGAAAAAGAAGAGTTTGAGCAACAGGTGAAATGCTCAACCCTCAAAGAGCTATTACCCGTGGTGGACAACTTTGAGCGGGCGCGATCGCAAATTAAACCGCAAAGTGAAGCGGAAATGAGCATCCACAAAAGCTACCAAAGCGTTTATAAGCAACTGGTAGATTGTCTCAAACGTATTGGCGTTTCTCCCATGCGCTCCGAAGGCAAGGAATTTGACCCCAACCTTCACGAAGCCGTGATGCGGGAACCAACCGATCAATACGAGGAAGGCGTCGTCATCGAAGAATTAATGCGAGGATATCTGCTCGGCGATCGCGTTTTGCGTCATGCAATGGTAAAAGTCGCGGCGGCTCCCGAACCGGGGGACACCTCAACCGCAACGGAAACGCCAACAGCCGAAGCGGAAAACGCTGGCTAAAAAGAGCGAGCGCATCTACCCAATCTGAGAAGGCTAACCGTTAAAGGTCGCCAGAAAATAAATTTCAGATTGGGTGGATTCCCAGAAAATTGCGAAGTATGCTGTAAAAAAGTTACTCCGTCCGCGAAAATTTTGTTAACATCTATCGCCGCTACCTATGGGAAAAGTCATTGGGATCGACTTAGGCACGACAAATAGCTGTGTAGCTGTATTGGAAGGCGGTCAGCCAGTCGTCATTACCAACTCAGAAGGTGGGCGAACGACCCCTAGTATGGTGGGTTTTGGGAAGGCTGGCGATCGCCTAGTTGGACAACTCGCCAAACGGCAAGCAGTCACTAACGCCGAAAACACAGTTTATAGCATCAAACGATTTATCGGACGCCGCTGGGACGACACGGTAGAAGAGCGATCGCGCGTTCCCTATACCTGCGTTCGGGGACGAGACGACACCGTAGACGTACAAATTCGCGGTCGTAACTACACCCCGCAAGAAATCTCCGCCATGATCCTGCAAAAACTCAAGCAGGACGCCGAAAACTACCTCGGAGAACCCGTTACCCAAGCCGTCATCACCGTTCCCGCCTACTTTACCGATGCCCAACGGCAAGCCACCAAAGACGCTGGAACCATTGCCGGTCTAGAAGTTCTTCGCATCATCAACGAACCAACCGCTGCCGCCCTATCCTACGGCTTAGACAAACAAGACCAAGACCAACGGGTTCTCGTCTTTGACCTCGGTGGGGGAACCTTCGACGTTTCCGTTCTCCAGCTTGGAGACGGTATTTTTGAAGTTAAAGCCACCTCCGGAAACAACCACCTCGGCGGCGATGACTTCGATAACTGCATCGTCCAATGGATGATCGACAGCTTCCGCGCCCAAGAAGGCATCGACCTGTCGATGGACAAAATGGCTCTGCAACGCCTGCGCGAGGCAGCAGAGAAAGCTAAAATTGAGCTATCCAATCTCAGTACCACTTCAATCAATCTGCCATTCATTACAGCAGACGAAACCGGCCCCAAACACCTAGAAATGGAGTTAACTCGCTCAAAGTTTGAAGAACTCGCCAGCGATCTTGTCCAAGGCACCATCGAGCCAGTCATGCAAGCCTTAAAAGACGGCGACATGACTATTGACGATATTGACCGCATCCTGTTGGTAGGCGGCTCGACCCGCATTCCCGCAGTTCAAGAGGCAATTCGTCAATATTTCAAAGGCAAAGCCCCCGACCGCTCTGTTAACCCCGATGAAGCCGTAGCCCTCGGTGCCGCCATTCAGGGGGGAGTGCTGGGTGGAGAAGTCAAAGACCTGCTGTTGCTAGATGTCACCCCCCTATCCTTGGGAATTGAAACTTTAGGGGAAGTGTTCACCAAAGTCATCGAGCGGAATACCACCATTCCCACCAGCAAAAACCAAATCTTCTCAACCGCAACAGACGGGCAAACCTCGGTTGAAATTCACGTTCTCCAGGGAGAACGGGCAATGGCACGAGATAACAAGAGCTTAGGGAAATTTCAGCTCACCGGAATTCCCCCGGCTCCCCGTGGCGTTCCGCAAATCGAAGTTTCCTTTGACATTGATGCCAACGGCATTCTCAAAGTGTTCGCTCGCGATAAAGGAACCGGACGCGAACAAAGCATTCAAATTAGCAATACCGGCGGTTTGAATGCCAACGACGTTGAAAAAATGCGTTTAGATGCTGAAGTCTTCGCCGAAGAAGATCGGCGGCGGCGACAACTGGTTGAACTCAAAAACCAGGCTGACAGCATCTTCTATAGCTACGAAACAACCGTTAAAGAAAATTCAGCACTCATTGGCGAGGATCTCAAAGCCCAAGCCAAAGCCAAAGCAACTGAACTCAGAGCCGCCCTAGCCAATCCAACCTCCTCTGTAGAAGAGGTGAAACAGCTCCTCGAAGGACTACAGCAAACCCTATTTTCAATTGGCGCTGCTGTTTACCAACAGGCAAACAGTACCATTCAAGAAGATAGCGGTTATACCGCCGACTATTCAACGCCAGAAGTTACAGACAACGCTTCATCCTCCTCTAGCGAGGACGAGGACGAGTTCAGTTTTGATGAAGACGATACAGTCACCGCCGATTACGAAGCGATTGAATAGCCCCGAACGAGAGAGCTTTAAAAACCGAGTCCGGATTTTGATCGCCTCCCTCGCCAGCGGACAAGCACCTTGAGATCGATTTACCTTACACTAGAGATTTTCTTAACTTAGCGCCCTATGGCCGATTACTATCAAATCCTCGGAGTCTCCCGCGACACAGATAAGGAAGAAATTAAGCGTGCTTATCGTCGTTTAGCCCGCAAATACCACCCCGACGTGAACAAAGAACCCGGGGCAGAGGAACGCTTTAAAGAAATTAATCGCGCCTACGAAGTTTTATCGGAACCGGAGTTACGAGCCAGGTACGATCGCTTTGGCGAAGCGGGTGTCAGTGGCGGGCCAGGCGGTTTCCAAGACTTTGATATTAGTAGCGGCTTTGCAGATATCTTTGAAAGCTTCTTCAGCGGCTTCTCTGGCGGGATGGCCGGGCAAGCGGGTCGTCGGCGCGGGCCGGTACGCGGCGATGACTTGCGGCTAGACCTCAAACTGGACTTTAACGAAGCCGTGTTTGGGGGCGACAAGGAAATCCGGATTAACCATTTAGAAACCTGCACCACCTGCGATGGTTCGGGAGCCAAACCCGGAACTCGGCCGCGAACCTGTTCGACCTGTAATGGTTCGGGACAAGTGCGGCGAGCAACCCGCACTCCCTTTGGCAGTTTTACCCAGGTTTCGGTTTGTCCCACCTGCAATGGCAGCGGACAAATGATTGAAGAAAAATGCGAAGATTGCGGCGGTAGCGGCAATAAGCAAGTCACGAAGAAACTGAAAATTTCGATTCCCGCTGGGGTTGATAATGGAACGCGCTTGCGGGTGTCTGGAGAAGGGGATTCGGGTCAGCGCGGCGGCGTTCCTGGAGATTTGTACGTTTATTTGTTTGTTAACGAGCATCCTGAATTCCGCCGAGATGGGATTAATGTCCTATCGGAAGTGAGAATTAGTTATTTGCAAGCAATTTTGGGCAGCCGCATAGAAGTTAATACGGTGGATGGGGAAGAAGAGTTGGTGATTCCCCCCGGAACGCAGCCGAATACAGTGCTGAAGTTGGAAAGTCGAGGCGTTCCTCGGTTGGGTAATCCGGTGAGTCGCGGCGATCATTTAATTTCGATTTTGGTGGATATTCCCACGCGCATTAGTGCTGAAGAACGGGAATTACTCGAAAAGTTGGCGAAGTTGCGAGGCGATCGCATTAGCAAAGGGGGCATTGAAGGATTGTTTGGAGGCCTGTTTAACAAATGATCGCGGACGCTCAACTCGACTTGCGAGGCACCCCCTGTCCGATTAATTTCGTGCGAACCAAGCTGCGCCTAGAACAAATGGCCCCAGGCAGCCTGTTGGAAGTCTGGCTCGATCCGGGCGAACCGATCGAGCAGGTTCCAGATAGTCTGGCGATGGAAGGCTACACGATCGAGCAAATTGAGGATCGTCAAGCGTTCTTTGCGCTCCGGGTTCGCCGACCGACAGCATCCTGAGTCTTCTAGCGCGATAGAATAAACGAAGGTATAGCTAACACATTGGGAGTTACTGGGCTGAGTTATAGGTCATGCATGGGCTTAACATCAAAGTTAGACTATGAGTTCTGAGCCACCGACAGCACTCAGGACGTTATCGGTAGAAGAGAACAGTCTGCGCGGGACTGTTCTAGCGGTACAGGCAAACTTTTATCAAGTTCAGCTTGAAGCAATTGGCGATGCGAGTTCAGATTCTCAGGGGAACTTACCGCAGCCTCAATTGCTGTGTACGCGCCGCACCCGCCTGAAGAAGATCGGTCAGCAAGTGATGGTGGGCGATCGCGTTTTGGTAGAAGAGCCTGACTGGGAAGGCGGACGAGGCGCGATCGCTCAAGTCTTACCCCGCACCACAGAACTTAGCCGCCCCCCCGTTGCCAATGCCAGTCATATTCTTTTGGTTTTTGCCCTAGAGGAACCGTCCTTAGATGTCTATCAGTTAAGCCGCTTTTTAATCAAAGCCGAATCAACAGGCTTAGAGGTTTTTCTGTGTCTGAATAAGCGCGATTTGATTTCGGCTGACCAGTTACGATGGTGGGAACAGCGCCTGCAAGCCTGGGGCTATCAACCCCTGTTTATTAGCGTCTATACGGGCGAGGGACTGACCGAACTTAGAACAACCCTGAGCGATCGAATGACCGTGGTTGCTGGTCCTTCTGGGGTGGGGAAATCGAGTTTAATTAATCAATTAATTCCCAATTTGGATCTGCGAGTGGGGGAAGTCTCTGGTAAACTCGGCAGAGGTCGGCATACGACCCGCCATGTCGAGTTATTTGAGTTGTCCAATGGGGGGCTGTTGGCAGATACGCCGGGGTTTAATCAACCTCAGATGGATTGTATGCCGCAAGAGCTAGCTACTTATTTTCCCGAAGCGAGAGCAAGGCTAGCCCAAGGTAGTTGCCAATTTAGCGACTGCTTGCACCGAGACGAACCCAATTGTATCGTTCGGGGCGATTGGGAGCGTTACGAGCATTATCTCAATTTTCTGGAAAAGGCGATCGCCTACGCAGAACAACTCAATCAACAAAGCGATCCGGATGCGGCGTTGAAGCTTAAAACCAAAGGCAAAAGCGGTCAACAATACGAACCGCGCCTTGAGAGTAAAAAATACCGTCGGACTGCTCGGCGTACCCAATTGCAGCAGCTAGAAGAACTTTATCAAGAAACGGATCTGTAGTGAAGTTGGAGAATTGAGGTTGAGCTTTCCTCTCGTAGGAAAACTTTGCGGCGCATTTCAGTCAACCCTAATGCTTGAAATTGGTTGAGTTCTCCGTCAGAAAGCGGCCAGGGAGGTCCATCGGGCGGATCTTCGCGATCGCGATAATAGGTGACAATCAGCAAGCTTCCATCCGGCGCAACTAAAGTGGCGATCGCTTCAATTGCGGGCGATCGCACTTCTAAGGGTAAGGCTTGGATAGTACGCGATTCAACCACTAGATCAAATGTCTGTTTCCAGCTTGGATCGAGAGCAAATAAATCCGCTACCTGATAATTTACCCCAGAATTGGGGAAGCGCTGGCGACATTGAGCGATCGCGCTAGCAGAAATATCAAAGGCGGTAACTTGAAAACCTCTCTGATTCAACGCTTCGGCATCGTCCCCAAAACCACATCCCACAACGGCTGCTGTTTGAGTTGCCTCCCCTTGAATTTGCTCAGTTTCTAGCCAATCTTGTATATAGGGATTGACTTCCATTAAGGCCCAAGGAATTTGTTCGGGTTCGCACTGGGCATACACTGACTCAAACCAGGCGGTGGGGCTTCCTTGGGCTAAAGCTTCAGTAGCTAGCTCTTGAATCCGTTGCCTGCCAATATCTTTCGGCGAATCTAAACTCATATTTCTACTCGGTCTACCTCAATCGATAAAATACTCTGTCGCGAGAATAAATTGATGAGAATACTCGCCTGCTTTTCCCAAGCAAAACTTTACTTAAGTCCCTGCTTCTGTGTGAGGGTTTAACTCTATATAAATTTTATTAAAAATATATTTTATGAATATTAAAAAAAACCAAAGTTTCACTCAAAATCGATAAAACTTAAAATTTGAAGTGTAGAAAGATACAAACTCAAAATGGGAGCTTACTATACAATCTTGAACGGCGACAAAGCCAGACTGGATGTACTTGCCATAGAGAAACCCCAATGAACAATCTTTAGTTTGCCGCTTTTTATTATAATTGTTTTTGCTATTGGTTGCTAAAAAAACCGATCGAAAACCTTTTGTTTGTTCTAAAAGCCAGAGCGTTTTTGTTTTTGCAAAAGCATCCTCCTCGCCCCAAAGAATTCACGGCAAGCGATCGCGCTCGTATTCCTAAACTTTCTAGCGTATCAGTTTTTCCGATCCCTCGTTGGTGAAATTTTGACAAAAAAAAATCCCAAAAATTGTCAGGATGTACATAGCTTAGGCTAAAGTTGCATTCTAATCTCAACAAGCCCCGATTCGTTGTTGCTAGATTTGCATCTCTTCAATCCGATTGATTCATCTTTTTTATATTTGATTTACTCCGCTTCAATCTCCCCTTAAATTCAACCCATCAAAAATGAGAAATTAACCGGACTTTGCCTTTTATTCTCGTTGCGCCCTAATCTCCATGTGGTTCAAAGTCTTGACGTACCAATACCTCAATGGTTATCTTCGTCGATCGTTACGGATCGTCTTAGTGTTACCATTGCTACTGCCTATTGCCGCCGCTGAAAACCTGACTCGCGATCGCGCGATGCGCCACCATCGGGAAGCAATCGTCAAGACGAGTGCCCAGTCTCCCCGATTCAACTCGCCACAGCCCCTTACCCTAGCGGTTTCAGACCAATCAGAAGGAGCGATCGCTCTTTACAAGCCAGCCTTCAGTGTTAGCAGGTCGTCAAATTGGCTCCTTGAGTATCGCCTGATGATTGTCTTGAGCCTTTTTACACCCATCATTACCCTTTGGCTTACCACCCACTGCCTCGTCAAACCGTTTTTATCCTGTACTCAGACCGTTTTGTCCTACCTTTGCTACCAGCGAAGAAAGCAACTTTGCCTAGGCTCAATGCGGGTACAGGTATTCAAACCCTTAAACTGGCGCAAACTGGCACCCGTGGCGGCGAAACGTCCTCCTCTAAAAGCGCTCGATCCTTCCACCTTACTCACTCAAGCCATTGTCAAAAATATTAGCGATCGCCAACAAACCGAACGAGCCTTTCAACAGAGCCAGCGCGTTTTGACCACCTTATTAGAAAACCTGCCTGGGATGGTTTTTCGCCGTCGTTATCAACAACAGGAGTGGGTGATGGAATTTGTCAGCGAAGGATGTCTGGCACTGACAGGCTATCCAGCTAGCATGTGGTTAAGCGGACAAGTCTTGCTGGCTCAAGTGATTCATCCAGAAGATTTAAACCTAGTATTGCAATCAACGCACAAACGCACCTATCAGATCGCCTATCGCCTAATGACTGCCACAGGCGAAATCAAGTGGATTTGGGAACAGGGGACTCAAGCCAGCATTGGCTGTTTAACCGTTGAAGGACTAATGCTAGATATTACCGAGCGCCAGCGTGCCGAAGAAGCCTTACAAGAAGCAGAAGCCAAATATCGCAGCATTTTTGAAAACACCATTGAAGGGATTTTTCAAACCACCCGCGATGGTAAATACCTGAGTGCAAACCCGGCTTTAGCCCGAATTTACGGTTATTCCTCGCCCAGCGAACTGCTCAACGAACTGACAGATATCGAGCATCAACTCTACGTTTCACCCCAAGCGCGATCGCAATTTATCGAACGCCTGCACGCCGACGATCTCGTCATCGGCTTTGAATCGCAGATTTATCGCAAAGATGGCAGCATTATCTGGATTTCCGAAAACGCCCGTGCCGTTCGCGATCGCTCTGGCAACCTGCTTTACTACGAAGGCACTGTAGAAGATATCACCGAACGCCGTTTTGTCAAAACCCTGTTAGCAGGACAAAATCGCGTCTTAGAAATGATCGCCAAAGGCACCGAACTTTCTGTCGTTTTAAATGCCATTGTCCAATTTTTAGAAGAACAGTTTCACGATGTCCAATGTCGGATTTTGCTGTTTGAGCAACAGCAGAGCCAACCCCTCATCGATACTCCTACCGCAGACGCTTCTTGCAATAGCGCGATCGCCACTCTCCCTGCTCAGATCGCTCATACCTGGGAAAATTACTTTGCACAAGGACTGAACGCCAACTTATCCATTCCCATTCTCTCAACAAACGGTCAGATTTTTGGGTTGCTGAGTCTGTACAGCGATACCGGAACAGATCGCCACGCCAATCACCCTCAACAACTCACGCGCTACGAACACCAAGCGTTAGATAAAGCCACCCAACTCGCCGGAATTGCGATCGCACGGGCGTTTGTTGAGCAGCAACTCCATCGCGAAGCCTTCTACGACTCGCTAACTCGCCTTCCCAACCGCGCCTGGTTGATGAAACAACTCGAAAGAGCCATTACTCGCACGCAGTCAACTTGCCCTTACTGCTGTCAACCCTCTCGCTGTTCGAGCCACTTTGCCGTTCTGTTTCTCGATTTAGATGGCTTTAAGGTGATTAATGATAGTTTGGGCCATTTAGTGGGCGATCGCCTGTTGCAACGCATCGCTAGACGCTTAGAAAGCTGTCTGGCAGCCCAGGGAACTGTTGCTCGTCTGGGAGGGGATGAATTTACAATTTTGTTGGATCGCCTCACCGATATTAGCCAAGCAACCGCCATTGCTGAAAAGATTCATGCAGCGCTAGCAACGCCCTTCGATCTTGACAGTCATGAAGTGTTTACCAGTGCGAGTATCGGCATCGTTTTTGCCAAAACTCATCCCCAAGAGGCGATCGCTTCTGTAAGCCAATACGAACGCCCAGAGGAACTTTTGCGCGATGCCGATATTGCCATGTATCGGGCTAAAGCCTTGGGGCGCGGGCACTACGCTGTTTTTGATGCCACCATGCACGCCCAAGCTGTGGCTCGCTTGCAACTGGAAACAGAATTGCGTCGAGCCATTGAGCGGCAAGAGTTTCTGTTGTACTATCAACCCATTGTTACCCTAGCCACCGGTCAAATTAGCGGGTTTGAAGCGTTGATTCGCTGGCGTCACCCAGAGTTAGGTATGGTTTCGCCTGCCCAGTTTATTCCCATTGCTGAGGAAACAGGCTTAATTATCCCGATCGGACGTTGGGTTTTGTGGGAAGCCTGTCGGCAAATGCGCGATTGGCAGCAACAATACCCGCACTTAGAACTTTCAATTAGCGTCAACTTATCGGGCTGTCAACTGGCTCAACCGAACTCGATCGAGCAAATCGATCAAATCTTGCAGCAGACGGGGTTGCCGCCCCATAGCCTGAAGTTAGAAATTACTGAAAGTACGATTATGGAAACCTCTGCGATCGCGCTTTCGGGCTTGCAGGGACTCAAGCAGCGTAACCTAAAATTGTGTATTGATGATTTTGGAACCGGTTATTCCTCGTTAAGTCGCCTGCATCAGTTACCCATTCATACTTTAAAAATTGATAAGTCTTTTGTCAGTCAGATTCAACAGGACGGCAGTCAGTGGAAAATGATGGGGACAATTGTCACCCTGGCGCGAAATTTGGGCATGGAAGCGATCGCAGAAGGCGTGGAAACCGCCGAACAACTCGAATTACTGCGATCGCTCCAGTGTCAGCAAGGGCAAGGTTACTTTTTCTCGCCCCCAGTTGAGGCTCAACGTGCCCAAGAGTTACTCGCCCAGTTTCCCCGGTGGTGAAAGCCGAGAATGTTATAATTTTCAGCAAAAAAGCCTGAGCAAACTTAGGCTTTGATTGTTAATCTGACTCCCCATTCGTGAGGCAATTATGCCAAGAACCCAGCGGAATGATAATTTCATTGATAAAAGCTTTACCGTCATGGCAGATATCATTCTGAAAATTCTGCCAACGAACCAAAAAGCGAAAGAAGCGTTTGCCTATTATCGCGATGGTATGGCAGCGCAAGCGGATGGCGAATATGCCGAAGCCTTAGAGAACTATACCGAAGCACTTACCCTTGAAGAAGACCCCTACGATCGGAGCTATATCCTTTACAATATGGGTCTGATTTATGCGAGTAATGGCGAA
>JAAHGE010000410.1 GCA_010672635.1 Desertifilum sp. SIO1I2
GGTTTTGTCAGGATGTTTTAGATTTGAACAAAATCTGTGATTGTTGAGCGTATTTCTACTGAAAAAGAAATTCAATAAAACTACATTTAAGGGTTTTACAACTTTGCTAAAAAAATACAATAGGGGGTTACACCCCTCACCCTCTTGGTGTAATAATGTGATAAGTAGATGCACCCTGATGGTAGGGAGAGTCATGTGGCTCTCCTTTTTTTTTATCTTTTTGCAACAGAGCAGACTCTTCAGAAGTTGGTATAATCGCCTCTCAAACAACAGTCACAAATAGGGGGAGGCGCTAGGTGTCTGAGTGGCATGAGATTAGCGGGGGAGTAACAGCACCGAGAGGCTATCGAGCCGCCGGGATTACAGCGGGTTTGAAACCTTCAGGACAACCCGATTTAGCATTAATTTTGTCGGATGTAGATGCGATCGCCGCCGGGGTCTTCACGACTTGTATTGTCCGGGCGGCCTGTGTCGATTATTGTCGCCAACAACTGCAAGCCAAGCCTAGCGCCAGAGCCATCTTATGTAACTCTGGACAAGCCAACGCGGCCACCGGCGAACAGGGATGGAAAGACGCCTTAGAGAGTGCAGCAGCGTTAGGAGATGCCCTAAATTTAGCCCCCAATCAGATCCTTCTAGCTTCCACAGGCGTGATCGGGCAACGAATCAAAATGGATCGGCTTGTAGCTGGCATCCCCAGTCTAGTAGAATCCTTATCCAGCGAGGGTTCTGATGCCGCTGCTAGAGCAATTATGACCACCGATCTAGTTCCCAAAACCATCGCCTTAGAAACCACCATTGGCGATCGCACCGTTCGCGTTGGCGGAATTTGTAAAGGATCGGGGATGATCCACCCCAACATGGCCACCCTGCTAGCCTTCGTCACCTGCGACGCCGCCGTTTCTCCCCATCTATGGCAAGAAATGCTAGGCCGCGCCGCCGATCGCAGTTTTAATCAAATTACCGTCGATGGCGATACCAGCACCAACGATACCTTAATTGCCTTAGCTAACGGCGAGTCGCGCACCCCAGCCATCACCGAGCCGGGGCCCGAAGCCGATAAGCTAGAAGCAATGTTAACCGCCGTCTGTCAATATTTAGCCAAAGCGATCGCCCGCGACGGAGAAGGCGCAACCTGTTTAGTAGAAGTGCAAGTTACAGGCGCAGCCGACGAAAAATCGGCCCGTCAAATTGCCAAAACCATTGTCGGGTCTTCCCTGGTTAAATCTGCCATTTTTGGTCGCGACCCCAACTGGGGCAGAATTGCAGCAGCAGCAGGACGTGCGGGCGTTCATTTCAACCCAGAAGACCTCCAAGTCAAATTAGGCGACTTTCTGCTGATGGAAAACGGCCAACCCCTCCCCTTCGACCGCAGTGGGGCCAGCAACTACATGAGACAAGCCGCAGCAGGCGCGTATCTCCAAGAGGATACCGTCTTAATTTCCGTCAAAGTTGGCGAGGGGCCCGGTAGCAGTAAAGCCTGGGGATGCGACCTCAGTTACGACTACGTGAAGATCAACGCCGAATACACCACTTGAGTGACTTTTCGGGTAGAAGCGCGGCTCTCTACCCGAACTCGCTAAAAGATCGCAATTGGCGATCGCATCTTGGTAGGATGAGACATTGGAATCCCTAAGCGCATAATCGAATCAACCTACAATGAGTCGTCACCTAGACAACATTCCCGCACACGGCGGCGTGCTAGTGAATCGGATTGTTAACTCCGAGCAAAAAGAAGTATTTCTCTCCAAAGCAGAAACCCTTAAGCGCATCTCACTGGATGAACGCACATTTTCCGATCTGGTGATGATCGCCATTGGCGGTTTTAGCCCCCTGACTGGATTTATGGGATCGCAAGACTATCAAACCGTCGTCACCGATATGCGTCTGGCGAACGGTTTACCCTGGTCTATCCCCATTACCCTATCCGTTAGCGAAGAAACGGCCCAACCCCTCAATGAAGGATCGCTCATTCGCCTCGACGATCCAACCGGGCGGATGGTGGGTATTCTCGAACTAACCGAAAAATACCACTACGACAAAGTTAAAGAAGCCACCCACGTCTATCGCACCGACGAAGACAAACACCCCGGCGTCAAGGTCGTTTACGAACAAGGCGAAGTCAACCTCGCTGGCGATATCTGGCTGCTAGAACGCGATCCCCATCCCCAATTTCCCACCTACCAAATCGATCCGGCCGTCTCTCGCGCCATGTTCCGCGAAAAAGGCTGGCAGACTATCGTCGGCTTCCAAACTCGCAACCCCATCCACCGCGCCCACGAATATATTCAAAAATGCGCCTTAGAAACCGTTGATGGGCTATTTTTGCATCCCCTAGTCGGTGCAACCAAAGAAGATGATATCCCCGCAGACGTGCGGATGCGCTGTTACGAAATCATCCTCGAACATTACTATCCCAAAGACCGAGTAATTTTAGCGATTAACCCAGCGGCGATGCGCTATGCAGGCCCGCGCGAAGCCATTTTCCACGCCATCGTCCGCAAAAACTACGGCTGTACCCACTTTATCGTTGGACGCGACCATGCAGGCGTTGGCGACTACTACGGCACCTATGACGCTCAATATATTTTCGATGAATTTGAACCGGGCGAATTAGGCATTACGCCGATGAAGTTTGAACACGCCTTCTACTGCACCATTTCTAAGGGGATGGCCACCACCAAAACCAGCCCCAGCAAGCCAGAACAGCGCATTCACCTGTCGGGAACCAAGGTGCGGGAAATGCTCCGTCGCGGCGAACTCCCCCCACCAGAGTTCTCTCGCCCAGAAGTCGCCGCAGAACTCGCACGCGCTATGCATACTTAGAGGGAAGAAGGGAATTGGGAGTCGGAGGAAGAAGGGAGTTGGGAGTTAGGAGTTAGGAGTTAGGAGTTGGGGGAAGAAGAGATAGGAAAACCTGCTTAACTATCAACTCAGCACTCTTTTCCCCCCATCCCCCCACCCTCTTTTTCACTCGGAACTCGGAACTGACTCAGCACTCTTGAATCCCCCCACCCTCTTTTCCACTCGGAACTGACTCAGCACAAAAGCTCCGTCAATTGCCAAAAACTGATAGGCTGTAGCTAATAGGCCAATAGCTAATACCGGATATGAAGCGGCGGGATTTTTTGCAACGGGTTGGCTGGATGACAACAGCAATGGGCGCTCTTCAAACTGGGTTGGCCCGTCTGGGCGATCGCTATGCTCAAGCTTTAGCCCAACCGACTTCGCGGAAATTAGCCTTGCTGGTGGGCATTAACCAGTATGCCGATACAGCTCTTAATGGTTGTGTCACTGATGTGGAATTGCAGCGAGAATTACTGATTCATCGCTTTGGATTTAATCCGTCTGATATTTTAGTTCTCACCGATCGAGAGGCGACGCGCCAAAAGATTGTTGAGGCGTTTGTGCATCATCTCAGCGCCCAAGCGGGTTCGGGAGATACCATCGTCTTTCACTTTAGCGGCTTCGGACGGCGCGTGAAGTTGGGTGAGACGGAAAATGCGATGCAGAATACGCTCGTTCCCATTGATAACGCTCAGGGAACGGTTAACGATCTCTTAGAAAATACCTTACAACTGCTTTGGCGATCGCTCTCTACCGATCGAGTAACGGCGGTACTCGATACTAGTTATATCGATACGGGCAATGGCGCAATCGGTAATTTAAAAATTCGGTCGCGTCCCAGTCCCTCTCTGATTTTAGACCGCGAAGTAGAGTCGGATTTTGCCGCACAACTCCTTTCGGAAGTTCAGGCGGTTTCTTCTAAGCGCCAAGTTCAAGAGCGTTCTGGGCCGTTACCTGGAGTCGTTTTAGCCGCAGCCAGTTCGGCGGCGCTGGCTTCCTCTGGTTCCCTATCCTGGGGAGAAAAGGCGCTAGAAGCCCAATGGAATGGCTTTAGCGCGGGCTTATTTACCTATGCCTTAACCCAGTACCTGTGGACGGCAACCCCTGCTACAACGCTGCACATTAGCCTCAGTCGGGCGACGGGCGTTGTCGAACAACTCGCAGGGCCTCATCAGCTCCCCACTTTAGCAGGTCAAGATGCCAGCGTGCGATCGCTCCCCGTCTATTACCTTACGCCCAATGCCCCCTGGGGCGCGGAAGGGGCGATCTC
Organism: Desertifilum sp. SIO1I2; assembly: GCA_010672635.1. Taxonomy (GTDB): domain Bacteria; phylum Cyanobacteriota; class Cyanobacteriia; order Cyanobacteriales; family Desertifilaceae; genus Desertifilum. Next base: position 4,118 of record JAAHGE010000410.1, read on the forward strand.
AGCAGTTGAAGAGGATGGTAAAACGGCTCAACTGTGGCTCGGCGGACTGCCAGCCAGTACCATTGAAGCCTATGGGGTCAACTCAATTCTGACCGTTGCTCAAACGGCGGAAGACGCTCAACCTGTCGAACTGCAAATTCGTTCCCGCGAAGGCTTAACCGTCAAAGCTAAATTGCGAAATCCTGAAGCGACAGAACTCTCTGCTTTACAACCGGGGCAACTGGTGCAAGAATCGGTTCGCATGGTACCGCGCCACCAGTCTTTAACGGTGGCCATTAGTACCGAATTAGAACGCATTGAACGGGTTGATGCCACTAGCGCCTTTGCCAGCATTCCCCATGTTTCTACAACCGTTACGGGTGAATCTGTCCAACCGGCAGACTGTTTATTTAGCAAAGTTAAAGAAGCCGATCTCGTTAAAATTGCAGCCACTTCAGCCAAATCAGAAGGCAGCTATGGATTATTTTCTCCCAGCCAGATCTTAATAGCCAATACCATTGGCGAAAAAGGAGAAGCCGTTAAAACCGCAGTCCGACGGATTGTTCCCCAACTCGAAGCGCTTAGAGCTGCTAAGTTATTGCGCCAAACGGATAATCTAGGATCGTCTCGCTTGCGGGTTAAAGCCGTTTTGGAAATGGCAGCCCCTAGAGAACAGATTTTAATGCAGCGCCAACCGATTCGCACCCAAAACCCCGATCGTCCTCTGCGGGAAAGTTTAGACAATGAAATGCTGTCGCTATCGATTGGCAGTCGCATTCGCTATCGTTTAGACAATCAAGAAGCGTTTCCCGTTTACTTCTTACTTTTTGGGCTAGATGATACGGGCAGCATTATTAGTATCTCTCGACCTTCTAGCGTAGCGATCTCGCCCCTTCAGTCGGTGCAAAAGTCAGCCAGTTC
>JAAHGE010000411.1 GCA_010672635.1 Desertifilum sp. SIO1I2
TGGGTTTTATTCCAAGTGACCGATCGAGGGCGTGGAATAAAACCCGATCGTCTCGATTTTGAACCTTAAGGGTGACTGTAGTGTTGGGGGGCGAAAATTTAATGGCATTCCCAATCAAATTCACCAGGGTTTGTATCAGGAGATCGCCATCTGCCCAAACTTGCGCGGAAGTTGGCTCAATTAGAATGCTAATATCGCTTTCGGCGGCTAGAGGCTGCACGGTTTTCACCGATTTTTCTAGCAGAGTAGCCGCATCCCACCATTGCAGATTCAACCGCACCCGCTGAGACTCTAGGCGCTCTAAGTCTAGAATATCGTTCACCAGTCTGACTAAGCGTTCGGTATCTTGACTGGCAATCTCTACCATTTGTTGGGCAACTTCTGGTTTATTATTCAGAACGCCAGACGCCAGCAAACCCAAAGAGCCGCGAATTGCAGTCAGGGGGGTTCGCAGTTCGTGGCTGACAATTGAAATAAACTCATCTTTCATCGTTTCAATGGCTCGGCTTTCGGTAATATCTTCAATCGTGCCCACATAGCCCATCAACTCGCCCGTATCGGAGAATAGCGGTGCAGAGCGCACTCGCCCGAAGCGGAGGCTGCCATCTTTGCGAACATAGCAAGTTTCGCCAAAAATTTCTTGCCGTTGGGACACGGATTTGAACCACCGAGCAGAGATTTCCTGGCGTTCCTCCGGATGGATAAATTGCAACCAACCTTCCCCTAGCGCTTCTTCAAAGGTGTAGCCGCAAATCTCCTGACAGCAGGGATTGGTATAAATGCAATGTCCCTGAATATCAGTCATAAAGATACCCACTGGCGAAGCTTCACTCAGAGAGCGGAATTTAGCCTCGCTGCGCCTGAGAGATTCTTCGGCTTGTTTGCGATCGCTGATATCTTGAATGAGCCAGCGAATGCTAATGATTTGTCCTTGTGGGTTGCGGATGGTTGAGGCGGCGATCGCAGCGGGAAAGGCTTTAATCTGGTGAGGTTGGATGGTTAGCTCGTAGGTTTGCCGCCCCCACAATGGTTGCAACTCTGCTAGATAAGTGCGAAATCGAAGTTTATCCTCCTTGCCAATATACACGGCTAAGGGCTTGCCCACGAGGGCTGAGGAATGTCTATGCAATAGGTTGCCTGCGGCTTGATTCGCTTCTTGAACAATTCCGTAGGAGTCTGTCACCAAATACCCATCTGGGGCAAAGTTAAACAGATCTTCGTAGCGCTGTCGCTGCAATTGAACGGCCAAAATCGTAGTTTCTAGTTGGTGGTTGCTTCTGCGGAGCTGTTCCTCTGTGATTTGCAGTTCTTCTAGCGCCTGGTGCAATTCCAGATTGACCTTTTCAAGTTGTTCTGTTCGCTGGAGTAATTGCGTATGGGCCAATTGCAGGTATTCATCTGCACGCTGGCGTTCCACTTCAATGGACTTGCGATCGCTAATATCTAACAAAACGCCTAGCGATCGCAACGGCTCTCCCGATTCGCTGTAGATCGCCTTGGCGCGTGCCATCACCCAATGCACAGAGCCATCTGGATGCACCAGGCGATATTCTGCCGTGTAATCGGTTTGATGGGCTATCGAGGCTAAAAACTGCGCTTCGATCTTCGCCACATCGTCAGGATGAACGCAACTGCGCCAAGCTATGAAGTTTGGCTCAACGCTATAGGGAACCAAACCCAGCAGGGTAAATAAATTGTCGTTCCAAATGTTACTGCCGCTCGGAATATGCCAATCCCAAAAGCCCGTATGCGTTAAATCCAGGGCAAGTCGGCGGCGTTCTTCGCTTTCTCGTAGGGCTAACAAGGCTGCCAACAGGCGATCGTTGACTTCTGTAAAAGCGGCGGTGCGCTCTTGCACGCGCTGCTCTAGTTCAGTATTGAGTTGCAGCAAGGCGAGTTCTGCTTGTTTGCGTTCGGCTAATTCGGTTTGGAGTTGTGCCAACAAGGCGACTTGCTGAAGAGCAATGCTGGTTTGGTTGGCAATTTGTTGCATGAGATCGATTTCTGAGGATTGCCACTGGCGAGGCGACGCGCACTGATGGGCAATCAACAACCCCCACAATTCATCCCCTTTGGGAATACCAACCACAAGATTAGCCCGCACTTGGAAATTGCTTAATAGTTGCAAGTGACAGGGATCGATCCCGGCATTATGGATATCAGCTTTAACGGTGACTAAGCCTTGTCTATAGGGTTCGGCATAGTTTTCGCCAAAGCAGGGATCGTAGATTTCCGTCGATAAAATGGCCATCCACTCACTACCGACAGATTCAACAACGACGGTTCCCTGCCAGTCGGGGGAAAACTGGAAGACAATGACGCGATCGCACTTGAGGATCTGTCGGACTTCTTCAACAGTGGTTTGCAAAATATCCTGTAAATGCAGCGATTGCCGAATCCGCTGGGTAATTTGCATCGCTAAGCGCTGCTGCTCAATTTGCTGCTGCAACACTCCTTGAGCTTGCTGGCGATCGCGGATCGAGTCAGCAATCAGGACAATGCTTAAGACGAGCAAAACCAATAAAATGAACGCTATTCCTTGAGGGAATAACTCGGCTTGTCCGGGATCGAACAACGGAATCAGAACATCGTAAACAATCAGTGCAGACAACGTGACTGCAAAGACACCGAGTAAAGTGCGTTGATAAAATTTCATCTCACCCCCCAGGAAATTCCCGATGGATGGTATTTCAGTCAGTAACAGAGGCGGTTTTTCAATTCGCGCGATCGCGCCTACTCCTACAATGGCATCTTCCCCACCCTATCGGCAGCGGATAGAGGGCAAGCTTCCAAGATAATCTGGCTATTGCTAAGAAGGCTCTTGGCTTTAGCGTTATGGCCACAGCTATCAATACTAGTTTGACCAAGACTAACATTCTATAGGGTAACGCCAACAAAAAAAGAACCCCCCTAGTTGAGGGGGGCCTTCCAAACCGCTGAAATTAACCCACAGCGGCAGATAAAGGTTGAGCGAGGGCTTCCTTGAGTAACTGAGCCTTATCAGTTTGCTCCCAAGGTAAATCGAGATTGGGCCTGCCAAAGTGGCCGTAAGCTGCAACGTCCTGATAGAAACGTCCGCCTCGTTCTGCTGGCAGGTTTTGCAAATTAAACGCCGCGATAATCCCGGCCGGGCGTAACTCGAAGTGTTCCTTCACCACTTCCAACAGGCGGTCATCATCAACCGTCCCCGTACCGAAAGTATCAATCATCATGCTGACTGGACGAGCGACACCGATCGCGTAGCTGAGTTGCACTTCGCATTTTTCAGCTAAACCCGCTGCGACAATATTTTTCGCCACGTAACGGGCTGCATAGGCGGCGCTGCGGTCTACTTTGGTGGGGTCTTTCCCAGAGAAAGCACCGCCGCCGTGACGAGAATAACCGCCGTAGGTATCGACAATAATCTTGCGTCCGGTTAAGCCTGAATCCCCTTGCGGGCCCCCAATTACAAATTTACCCGTGGGATTCACCAAAAAGCGGGTTTGGTTGTCTGGCTTAACAGAGATGTCAGAGAATGACGGGAGGACAACGTTTGTCCACAGGTCTTCTTTAATTTTTTCCTGAACGGCTGCATCGTCGGTAATGTCGCCGATGGTGGGCGTGTGTTGCGTTGACACTAAAATGGTATCAATCCCAACAGGACGACCGTCTTCGTAAGCGACAGTGACTTGGGTTTTGCCATCGGGACGTAGATAGGAAAGCTGTCCGGTTTTGCGAACGGCCGCAAGGCGACGAGAGACGCGATGAGCCAAGCAGATGGGCAAAGGCATCATTTCTGGGGTTTCGTTGCAGGCGAAACCAAACATTAAGCCTTGATCCCCGGCTCCAATGGCGTCAAATTTCTCATCGCTGGAGAGTTCCCGTTGCTCGCGGGCGGTATCTACGCCTTGGGCAATGTCGGGAGATTGTTGGTCTAAGGCGACGAGGACGGCGCAACTGTGGGTGGAAAAGCCGTTTTCTGCACCCGTGTAGCCAATTTCAGCAATTTTCTTCCGGGCGAGGTCGATGTAGTCAACTTGGGCGTTGGAAGTGATTTCTCCGGTGATTAATACCAGACCGGTGTTGACGACGACCTCAGCAGCGACGCGACTGGTGGGGTCTTGCGTGAGTAAGGCATCTAAGATGGTATCTGAGATTTGATCGCAGATCTTATCGGGATGACCTTCGGTTACGGATTCCGATGTAAATAGATAGCGTCGAGCCAAGGAAATATCCTCACTTTGCTAGATAGATTGTCAAGTTGGAGTTTCCTCTTTCTGGTAAAGATTGAGGGCTTTCAGGAGTTGCTCTGAAAGTTTGAAGATTATAGCAACCTTCAGGGTTGCTTTTGGGGTTAGTTTCCCAATTTAGCGGATTGCTCGGATTTCGTCGAATTGCGCGATCGCCATATCGGCTTTTTCTAAACGGGGTAGTTGAGTCCAACCCCATTTCACCCCCACGCAACCCGCAGCCCCAGCATTGCGACCCATCTCAAAGTCGGCGGCGGAGTCTCCGATCGTTAGGGTTTGGGCGGGGAGGGTACCCAGGGCTTCGCAGGCTTGGTAAAATAGGCGCGGATCGGGTTTGCTCAATCCTGGGAGAACCCCCATTTGCAGTTGAAAGTAGGCGTCAATGTCATAGGTTTTGGCAAAGTCTTTGACGTTTTCGGTGGTATCTGAGGAGAGGATACCCAGTAACACCCCGGCTTGAAACAGCGATCGCAAAACTTCAGCCATTCCCGCAAATAGTGGGGTCTGTTGGGTTTTGTTGGGTAAGTAGCGATCGGCTTCTGCAAAGGCAGAGGAGGCAATTTGTAACGATTCGATCCAGTCGCGTCCGGTTTCGGTAATGTAAGCGGCGGCGGCTACTTCATTTTCTCTGCGAGTGCCCACCGCTGTTAGTCCAGCAGGGTTAATGCGATCGCTCTCTACCCCAAATGCCATCAGCAAGGGTTCGCCAACGCCGGGAATTTGGGCATCAATTAAGCGCGATCGCCGTATGGCTAAATTTCGTAAAAAATGCTCTGAATGAGCTAG
>JAAHGE010000412.1 GCA_010672635.1 Desertifilum sp. SIO1I2
TCCATAAAGAGAATAGCAAGAGAAGGGGGAAATTTCCCCCTTCTCTTGCTATTCTCTTTATGGATTGCGAACTGAAATATGAAACTACAACGCAAAACTCTGCTGTTGTTATTGGCGGCGCTTGGGTTTGCTGGCATGGTGTATGTTGTAGAAATCCAAGGTCAGCAACGCGAGGAAGCCAGAGTTGCTAGATCCCGAACTGTCTTTACGTTTACTGAAGATCGAGTCCAGGAAATTCAGATTTCTCAACCCGATGTAGAAACGCTAGTATTTGAACGTCAGGCGGAAGGGGAAACGCAATGGGTGATGAAACAACCCATTGCTGCACCTGCTAGCGATGCATCGGTGATGTTTTTATTGGATAAACTGACAAATGGTCGCAGCGATCGCACTTTGACGGTTTCTGAATCTGAACTTTCAGAGTACGGTTTAGATAATCCTTCAGCCATTGTGGATATTACCCTAACCAACGGTAAAACGCATCAGTTAGTTTTAGGTCAACTAGACTTCAGCGAATCGTTCATTTACGCGCAGGTCGATCCGCCAGTAAAAACAGCGATTAAGGATGATAAAACAACACCAAAAAGTGCAAATGTTACTCCGACTGCTACAGAAGCGCAGTCTCTCCAAGTTCTCTTAGTTCCACTTGATTTTCAATATGCTGTAGACCGACCTTTATCGGAATGGGAACAACAGGAAGCTGAAAGACCCATTCAAGTTAGTCCTTCTCCTACTCCAACCCTAGAAACGAGTCCTTCTCCTACTTCAGAAGTGAGTCCAGAAGCTAATCCTTCTCCTACTCCAGAAGTAAGTCCAGAAGCCAGTCCTTCTCCTACTCCAGAAGTGAGTCCAGAAGCCAGTCCTTAAAACTTTTCTATCCCCATCTTTCCATGACTGACGCAACTGCTACATTATTAGTCTCTTGTCCAGATCGACAAGGATTAGTTGCTAAACTAGCTAACTTTATTTATACGCATAATGGGAATATTATCCACGCAGATCACCATACTGATTTTGCGGCGGGTTTATTCCTCACGCGTTTAGAATGGCAGCTAGCAGGATTTGATATTCCTCGCTTGGAAATTGAGAAGCAATTTCAACCGATTGCTGACTCAATTGAAGCGAATTGGCAACTGCATTTTTCAGATACAATTCCCCGAATTGCGATTTGGGCGAGTCGTCAAGATCATTGCTTATTTGATTTAGTTCTACGCCAACGCTCTCAAGAACTAAAAGCAGAAATTGCGCTAATTGTTAGCAATCATTTAAGCTTGCAGCCAGTCGCCGAACAATTTGGGATTGAGTACGTTCATATTCCAATTACAAAGGAGAATAAAGCAGAACAAGAAGCCAAGCAACTAGAGTTGTTAAATCAACATCAGATTGATTTAGTGATTCTTGCAAAATATATGCAAATTCTCTCTTCTGATTTTGTAAAACAATTCCCTAATATTATTAATATTCATCATTCTTTTTTACCCGCCTTTGCAGGTGCAAATCCCTATCATCGCGCTTACGAACGCGGGGTTAAAATTATTGGTGCAACGGCACATTATGTCACTGAAGATTTAGACGAAGGTCCAATTATCGAGCAAGATGTTGTTCGTGTCAGCCATCGAGACACCACAGAAGATTTAATTCGTAAAGGCAAAGATCTAGAACGAGTGGTGTTAGCAAGAGCCGTGCGATCGCACTTACAAAACCGCATCCTCGTTTATGGGAATCGGACTGTTGTTTTTGCCTAAGAAACTGGTTACTCAAGAGCGAGCAAGATGTTTGTGCTGACGCGAACGCTCTTGCTCTAGCTTCATATTTTTTGACTTCCCAATTGAGACAGTTTGCTTTTTCTTTTAAATACCTGCCATTGACTGAAGTTTGGGGAAGATAGGCTGAGTCGGAAGTGCGATCGCAACCCCCCAGACGCCTATTCTACCGTCGGCATTGCAGAGTCAATCCCGATTTGCCAGTAGAAATTGAACCCCATCGATGGCGATCGCTCAATCCTAAAATCAAATAGAGCGTGCAACCCTTGATAGACAAACCCCCAGTCCATGACCCATCCTCTCAATTTACGGTACCCCGATCCCGTGGGATCGCCCCACTGGCTTACGAAATTGCGGAAGTGTGCTGTTTTCCCCTTAAAATCAAGTCAACCTTAACCGTCACACCAGCATTCGTTATGAGGGATTGTCCTAGAGTTGACACCAAGCCTCCACCTGAAAAGACTGGGTGCGTTCATCAGCCCCAATGTCAATCCCCCTTAACATCTGGAACGCTCTGGATCGGCTACCCCACTTACTCATTACTACTGAATTACTATGGCTATTGGCTACGTTGCATTGGTTCTTCACGCTCATCTGCCCTTTGTCCGTCACCCTGAAAGCGATTATGTTCTAGAGGAAGAATGGCTGTTTGAGGCGATTACCGAAACCTACATTCCTCTATTACATGTCTTTGACGGTCTAAAACGAGACGGCGTTGACTTTAAACTCACCATGAGCATGACTCCGCCTTTGGTGTCCATGCTTCGAGATCCGCTGTTACAAGAACGCTACGACGAGCATTTGTCCAAATTAGAGGAACTCATTGAAAAAGAAATCGAGCATAACGAACACAACGGTCATATTCGCTATCTAGCTGAATTTTACGCCGACGAGTTTAGTAAAGTTCGCGAAACCTGGGAACAGTACGATGGCGACTTAGTAACCGCGTTTAAGCAATATCTCGATTCCAACAACCTAGAAATCATTACCTGCGGCGCAACCCACGGTTATCTACCGTTGATGAAAATGTATCCCCAAGCCGTTTGGGCGCAGATTCAGGTTGCTTGCGAACATTATGAAGAAACCTTTGGTCGCCCTGCTAAAGGGATCTGGCTGCCAGAGTGCGCCTATTATGAAGGCTTGGAACGAATGCTCGCCGATGCGGGTTTGCGCTACTTCCTCACCGACGGTCATGGAATTTTATACGCGCGTCCTCGTCCCCGGTTTGGTACCTATGCGCCCATTTTCACTGAAACAGGTGTTGCGGCATTTGGGCGAGATCACGAGTCTTCTCAACAGGTGTGGTCTTCTGAGGTGGGTTATCCCGGCGCGGCGGAATACCGAGAGTTTTACAAGGATTTAGGATGGGAAGCCGATTACGAGTATATTAAGCCTTACATTATGCCCAATGGTCAGCGCAAAAACATTGGGATTAAGTATCACAAGATTACAGGACGCGGTTTAGGGCTAGGGGATAAGGCGCTGTACGATCCCTATTGGGCGCGGGAAAAGACCGCCGAACACGCCGCGAACTTTATGTTCAACCGAGAACGCCAAGCCGAGCATTTACACTACATCATGCAACGCCCGCCGATTATTGTGTCGCCCTACGATGCGGAGTTGTTTGGTCACTGGTGGTATGAGGGGCCGTGGTTTATTGATTATCTGTTCCGTAAGTCTTGGTACGACCAAGGCACCTATGAGATGACGCACTTGGCAGATTATTTGCGGAATAACCCAACGCAACAGGTTTGTCGTCCGTCTCAGTCGAGTTGGGGATATAAAGGTTTCCACGAATATTGGTTGAATGATACCAACGCTTGGATTTATCCCCACTTGCATAAAGCCGCCGAACGGATGATTGAGTTAGGAACTCGCGAACCTGCTGATGAGTTAGAGTGGCGGGCCCTGAATCAGGCGGCGCGAGAATTATTGTTGGCACAGTCTTCTGACTGGGCGTTTATCATGCGGACGGGAACGATGGTTCCTTATGCAGTGCGCCGGACGCGATCGCACTTAATGCGCTTCGATAAGCTGTATTACGATATCAAAATGGGCAAAATTGACAGCGGTTGGCTAGAAAAAGTCCAGAAAATCGATAATATCTTCCCCAGTATCAACTACCGCGTCTATCGTCCCTTGTAAGGTGACGGGCGCACATTGCCAAGCAGTGAATGCCTCGGCTAAACGATTGACCCGCCCAACTTCTGGTTAGGGGTAAGGGCGGGTTGAATAAATTCATCGCGTTTGCCCCCTTTCTTGCAGAATTTGCGTCTAAATAACCGAAATAATGAGAGTGAGCGTTGTTTTGTCTAGCCCCTACGCTCAATTGTTACCATGAGAGTTGAATTCATGCGAACGATCGCTAAACGTCAGAGGAAGTTTGCTGCAACCTGGGGTTTTCTTGCGGTTCCGATTGGAATTGCGATCGCCGTTACCCCCTTTTGCGCCTCCCTCAGTCGCGCCCAGACGCTGAATGACCAAGTCAGCCCCGAATTAACGCCCCAATTTTTATTCAATCAACGGGCAATGACGGTGATTGGGCAGGGATTAGCGGCAGCTCCTGCCGATACAGCCCGTTTAGAATTTAGTTTAGGTCTGCGCCTCCCTCCGGAACTCAATCGCGATGTGGAAAGCGATCCATCCCCCGAAGAATTCTTGCAACCCGTGATTTCTGCTTTAACTGAAAGTGGGGTTTCTCGAAACCAAATTCAAATTCAAGCTGTTCAAATTGAGAATCCTCGCGTTCAGGTGACAGTGACTCGCCCCACGCGCGAAAGCTTGCAAGCTTTGATTGAACGCGTGAATCAAAGTTTGCGCCAAAGCGAAGCTCTATTTTTGCAAAGTATTGGCGCAGAATACGGCATTAACAATTGTCAATTCCTCGAACGTCAGGCGCGACGGGCCGCTTTAAACGATGCTCAAACGCGCGCGCGCAATCTAGCCGCAGATTTAGGTGTCAATCAGGGCGAAGTGCTACGCGTGACTGAGTACCCCCTGGCGGGTTCGCCTGCTTCAGGTGCTTGTGGTTCCAAGATTGGGGTATCCACTTCTCCCTTCGGCCCTGCTAGCGATAACCTACCGCCCTACAATCCAGCAGCCCCCACGGAGGTTCAACTCAGAAGCCAGGTGAGCATTACTTATACGATTGAAGAGGAGTCTTGATTGTAACGATGTAGCGTTGGCGATCGCACA